>NZ_CALACG010000392.1 GCF_937890585.1 uncultured Campylobacter sp. | reverse complement strand
TCTTAAAATTTATTAGCTCTCTATAAAATCCCCAAATATACGCGCTTTAAGAGCTATTTTAAACTTAAAAATGACATTTTCAAAATGCCCGGAGAGCAAATTTCGGTCACTAAATTTTAAGCCAACTTTGCCTATACTTTCGTCAAGTTTATCATCAAAATTTAACGTAAGGAACGAAATGAAATTTATCCTAAAACGCGACGGCACGAAGCAAGAATACCTCCCGTATAAAATCCAAGACGCTATCAAAAAAGCCTTTGAAAGCGAGTCCAAAGAGTACGACGACAAGGTCTTTTTGGATGTGATGGGGCACGTGTTTGACAGCGAAGTTTTGAGCGTCGAGGACGTGCAAGACTACATCGAAAAGGCGCTTTTTAACGCGGGGCACTTCGACGTGATGAAGAGCTTTATGCTCTACCGCCACACGCACAAGCTCCAACGCGAGCAAATTTTAGGTCTAAACGCCGACACGACCTATATAAACTCAACCCAGACGATAAATGAATATATAAACGGCACCGACTGGAGAATTTCTGCAAATTCAAACACCAGCTACTCAAACGCAGGCCTTATAAACAACACCGCTGGCAAAGTCATAGCAAACTACTGGCTAGACGCTGTTTATAACAAAGAAGAAGGTCTTGCTCACAGAAACGGCGACTACCACATCCACGACCTAGACTGCCTTACAGGATACTGCGCTGGCTGGAGCCTGCGAGCCTTGCTAAATGAGGGCTTTAACGGCGTTCGTGGCAGGGTCGAGAGCAAGGCACCAAAGCACTTTAGAGAAGCACTCTATCAGATGGCAAATTTCTTAGGTATTTTACAAAGCGAGTGGGCAGGCGCTCAGGCGTTTTCTAGCTTTGACACCTACCTTGCGCCTTATGTTTTCAAAGATGATCTAAGCGACGCCGAGATCAAAAAGGCGATAACTAGCTTTATATTTAACCTAAATGTCCCTGCACGCTGGGGACAAAGCCCATTTACAAACGTAACCATAGACATCACATGCCCAAGCGACCTAAGAGATCAGATACCAACGAGCGATGATATACACCTTTTTACAAACGTAAAAGATGAGAAAATTTTGAAAAAAGCAAACGAGCGTGGCAGGAAAAATTTAGTAGATATGACCTACAAGGACTTTGAGCCTGAGATGGCGCGCATAGATAAGGCGTTTTACGAGGTCTTAACAGCTGGCGACAAGTGCTCGCAGCCTTTTACATTTCCGATACCGACGGTAAATATCACAGAGGATTTTAACTGGGATAGCGAAGTGGCGGATGTGCTCTTTGAAAATACCGCCAAAATGGGCTCAAGCTACTTTCAAAATTTCATCGGCTCACAATACACTTATGACGAAAATGGCAACAAGATAGAAAACGAAAACGCCTACAAACCAGGCCACGTGCGCTCTATGTGCTGCCGCTTGCAGCTTGATCTAAGAGAGCTTTTAAAGCGTGGTGGCGGTCTTTTTGGAAGTGCTGAGATGACTGGCTCGATCGGAGTCGTCACTATAAATTTAGCCCGCCTTGGTTATAACTACAAAGGCGATAAGGTCGCACTTTACAACAGGCTTAGCTACCTTTTAGACCTAGCTAAATCAACCCTAGAGAAGAAGCGTAAATTTATCCAAGAGATGTATGATAGAGGGCTTTATCCTTACACAGCTAGGTATCTAAAGCACTTTAACAACCACTTTAGCACGATCGGTATAAATGGCATGAACGAGCTACTTAGAAATTTCACTGACGATAAAGAGAATATTTCAACTAAATTTGGACGAGAATTTGCCCTTGAGATGGTTGGCTTTTTACGCGATAAGATAAGGACATTTCAAGAAGAGAGCGGAAATTTATACAACCTTGAGGCCACACCAGCTGAGGGCACAACATACCGCTTTGCCAAAGAGGATAAGAAGCGCTATCCAGACATCATCCAAGCAGGCGAGGGTGATAATATCTACTACACAAACTCAACCCAGCTTCCAGCAAATTTCACAGACGACGCTTACGAAGCGCTTGACCTGCAAGATGAGCTACAAAGCGCATACACAGGCGGCACCGTCTTTCACCTATATATGAAAGAGCGCATAAGCTCGGCTAAAGCTTGCAAAGAGCTTGTAAAGAGTATAATCTCAAACTACAAACTCCCATACATCACGATAACGCCAGTCTTTAGCGTCTGCGCAAAGCATGGCTACATAGCTGGCGAGCATGAGTTTTGCCCACTTTGTGACGCAGAGCTTATAGAAAAAGAGAAGAAAAAATCCAAATAAGGAGAGGAAATGACAGAAAAAGAAATTTTAGAAAAAGTGCAAGATAAACGCACAAGATGCGTGGTCTATACTCGTGTTATGGGCTATCACAGACCAGTTGAGAGCTTTAACCTCGGCAAAAAAGGCGAGCACAAAGAGCGTGTTAAATTTGACGAATACGCAAGTTGTTGCAAGAGATAAATTTCTTGCCTAAAAACAATAATAAATTTAAAAAAATAAACTAAAATGCAAGCCAAAGGCACGCCCCTTGTGCCTTTGAATTTAAAAAAGGGGTCAAAAACTTGCAAAGAGTCTTTAGTATAACGCCATTTACGATGCTTGACTATCCAGATAAAGTGGCAGCTGTCATTTGGTTTGCTGGGTGTAATATGCGCTGTGGATACTGCTACAACATCGAGGTCGTAAAGTCAAATGGCACTATAAGCTTTAGCGAAGTTTGCGACTTTTTAGACCGCAGGGTCGGCAAGCTAAATGGCATAGTCTTTAGCGGTGGCGAATGTACAGCAAACCCTCTCTTTTTAAGGCTAGCGCGCGAGGTAAAGGCGCGCGGCTTTAGCTTAAAGGTAGATACTAACGGCTCGTATTGCGACGTCTTAAAAGAGGCGATAGATGAGGGACTGATTGATTACATCGCGCTTGATTTTAAAGCTCCAAAAGAGAAATTTATCGGCATCACTGGCTCAAATTTATATGAGAAATTTGCTGCCACGCTAAAATATCTCATAGAGATAAATTTTAAATTTGAAGTGAGAACGACCGTGCATGCGGACTTGCTAAGCGAAAAGGATATCAGCGAAATGTCTGAGCTACTTTACGAGCTTGGATACAGAGGCGACTACTTTTTACAAAAATTCTTTAACACTGGCGAAAATTTTGGAGGCTTAGGCGATCCAAAAAACAGCTTCGATCCAGATAAGATCACATCAAAACTACCTATCAGACTAAGAAATTTCTAAATTTAGCGCAGATAAAAATAGCTAAAAATAAGAAAATTTAACTAAAATTTATCCCAAACCATAAAAACAAACAAGGAGAAAAATATGCAAAATTTCAGCTTTTTAAACCCAACTAAGATAGAATTTGGCAAAGACAAAGAGCAAAACATCGGCAAATATATGAAAGAATTTGGCGTAAAAAAGACGCTCATAATATACGGCAGTGATAGGATCATGAAAAACGGACTTTTTGACGTTGCCACAAAGAGCCTAAGCGCAAATGGCATCGAGTTTTGCAAGATAGGCGGCGTGAAGTCAAATCCAGTGCTTAGTAAGGTCAATGAAGCGATAAATTTAGCCAGAAGCGAGGGCGTAGATAGCGTGCTAGCCATCGGCGGCGGCTCGGTGCTTGATAGTGCCAAAGCCGTGGCTGCTGGAGTTAGATATAACGGCGATGTTTGGGACTTTTTTACGGGTAAAGATCCAAAAGAAGCGCTTATGATCTTTGACATCATAACACTAGCTGCAACTGGCTCAGAGATGAACGGCGGCGCAGTCGTCACAAACGAAGCCACAAAAGAGAAATTTGCCATGCACGGCGCTTGTCTTTACCCAAAAGTGTCGGTGATAAACCCACTTCTTCAAGCAAGCGTTAGCAAGGAGTACTTGGTCTATTCAGCCTCAGACATCATCGCTCACAGCATTGAGGGCTACTTTACGGCGAGCATCCAGCCTGAGATCATAAATTTATACATCGAAGCAAACATCAAAACCGTTATGAAAACGACTGAAATTTTACTAAAAGAGCCAGATAATATCGCTGCAAGAGGCGAGTTTGCCTGGGCTGCGACGATGGCGCTAAATGGCCTAACATATGTCGGCACAGCTGGCTTTAGCTATCCAAACCATATGATCGAGCACGCCATAGGTGCGGTCGTGGACTGCGCGCACGGAGCTGGGCTAAGTGTCGTTATGCCAGCTTGGATGAAGTGGTATAAGGGTAGAAATTTAGAGGCGTTTAAGCGTTTTGGCAGGGAAATTTTTGGTGTGAGCGACGCAGACGTGGCGATAGAGAAGCTAAAAGAGTGGTTTACTAAGATCGGCACACCAACAAGCCTCATAGAAATCGGCGTTGATGAGTCAAATTTAGACGAGATCATGGCGCTAGTTTATGACTACGCCAAGGGCAGGGGCTTGGAGCAAATTTATACAAAAGAGGCCATAAGCGAAATTTTTGCCTTAGCGAGATAGAATTTATCCAAAATTTACAAAGGATAAACATGAAAAAAGTCGCCCTTATAGCAGGAGCCAGCGGCGCTGTAGGAAGTGAAATTTTAAAAGATTTATGCGAGAGTGAGCACTATAGCAAGGTGGTCGCTCTTGTTAGAAGTGAGCTAAAATTTACTCATGAAAAGCTTGAAGTAAAGATAGTAAATTTTGATGATTTTAAAGATGAGGTGCCATTTATCGCTGATGACGTATTTTGCGCGCTTGGCACGACGATGAAGGCGGCAAAGCACAAAGAGCAGTTTTATAAAGTCGATGTGACCTATCCTATAAATTTCGCCAAATTTGGCTTGGAGTGCGGTGCAAAACGCTTTGTCTTGCTCTCGGCTGCAGGTGCAAACAGAAAGTCAGGCTCGTTTTACCTAAAGGCAAAAGGTCAAGCAGAAGCGAAGATAAAAGAGCTTGGATATAGCTCATTTCATATCGCTAGGCTGCCACTTATCGAGGCTGATAGGAAAGAATTTAGACTAGGTGAGTATTTGGCGATAAAGGCGTTTAAATTTATCCCAAAAGGCTTTTTTGACGAGTATCGTCCGATGAGGGCAGCTGACATCGCCAGAGTGATCGTGCAAGTAGCGCAAGATGATCACAGCGAAGGTGTGAAAATTTATAGTCCGGTGGAATTTACAAAATGAAAAAATATATAGTGATCACTGGGGCAAGCTCAGGCATAGGAGCGGCAGCGGCAAAGGCATTTGCAAGGCGCGGGGAGAATTTGATCCTAGTTGCAAGACGCAAGGAGCTTTTAGAAGAGCTAAAAAGCGAGATAGCTAAATTTGCAGATGTAGAGGTCGTGGTAGAGCTTTGCGACCTTTCAAAGCAAGAAAATGTCCTAGCTCTTTGGCGTAATTTAGAAAAATTTGAGCTAAAAGCACTGATAAACAACGCTGGCTTTGGCTACTACGGCAAGGTCGGCGAGCAAAATTTAGATAAGGTGACGCAGATGTTAAATTTAAACATCACCGCACTTGTGACGCTATCAATGCTATTTGTAAAAAAATATAGAGAAAAAGAGACAAAACTAATAAATATATCATCAATAGGAGGCTACAAGATCGTGCCAAACGTCGTGACCTACTGCGCTAGCAAATTTTTCGTCAGCGCATTTAGTGAGGGCCTTTACCACGAGCTAGCACAAGACAAGCAGGCGAAGATGCAAGCAAAAGTGCTGGCCCCAGCTGCTACAAAGACAGAATTTGGCATGGTGGCAACTAACAAAGAGAGCTACGACTACGACAAGGCGTTTAAAAAGTACCACACGAGTGAAGAGATGGCGGAGTTTTTGCTTCGCCTTTATGATAGCCATTACTGCGTTGGCGCGGTGGATAGAGATAGCTTTGAGTTTAGTCTAAGTAAGCCAAAATTTGACTATGCGGTTAAGTATTAACAAAAAGGAAAGACAATGAAAAAAACTTATGATTATAGCAGTGGCTGGCTTACTAGCCTTTAGCGGATGTGCGAAAAAACAAGCAGAGCCAGCTCCACAAAGCGCTCCAGAGCCAAAGATCGAAAGCAGTGTAGATAGCCACGGCTGCATGCCTTCAGCAGGACAGAGCTACTCTGAGTTTAAAAATGGTTGCGTTCAGGTATTTAACGTAGCTGACGTTCGCTTGGACGACCCAGACAACAAGACTTTGGCAGTTTATGGGATATTTAACAAAAAGAAAAATAAAGTAGAAATTTTCTGGGCTAGCCTAGGCAACGAGAGCCAAATTTTAAGCAAAAAAGGCAAGAAATTTGTATCTGAAGATGGCAGCATACAGCTAGAAAAAGCAGGCAAAAAATATAAAATTTCTAAAAAATAATCAAATGGCACTACAAAAAGTTGATCTAAACAAGGCCTACCGCCTCATCAACCACGGCCCAACGCTCATCATCTGCGCAAGCCACGAGGGCGTCGTAGACGCGATGAGTGCCTATTGGGTCTGCCCGCTAGACTACGACAAGATAACAGCAGTCGTAGACTCTGGCTCATTTACCCGTTCGCTTTTTGAAAAGAGCGGTAAATTTGGCCTTTGCGTGCCATTTTTCAAAGATACCGCCCTTATCGCAAGACTTGGCACGACCAGTATGCACAGCGACAAAAACAAGCTTGCTGGCGTGGAGATGTTTTACGAAAATGGCGTGCCTTTGCTAAAAGAGTGCGCAGTCTACATGGTTTGCGAGATCATCAAAGACGCCAAAAACGAGAGCGAGTTTGACCTTTTTAAGGCCAAAGTCGTGGCAGCCTACGCCGATACGCGCGTTTTTGAGGGCGGCCACTGGAAATTTGAAAATTTAGATGATGTGCTAAGGACGTCTCACTACGTAGCTGGCGGGCAGTTTTATGCTGACGGAGCGGCGAAATTTGAGGAAAAGGCAGCCATTATCGGTTAAAGGACGAAGTATGAAAAGTGCAAAATGCCTAGTTTTGGCGGTTTGCTTGGCTGGGGCGTGCTTTGGTAGCGAGCTAAAATTTAATGAGAGTAAATTTGAGCTAAAAAGCGTGCAAGTTGGCGAGAGGACGCTTAAATTTAGAGCTTATGAGGGCATAGTCTATGTGGCAAAGCCAACGAGCGACTACGAGGTCTTAAATTTTTATGTGCCAGAGGGTAAATTTGACGATAAAACTACGGCTATTTTTATGCCAAATGGCATAGGCGGCTACATGCCAGCCAAACCTCAAAAGCCAGAAACCAAAAACGAAAAGCCAAATGCCACTCTTGAAGCGCTTCTTAGAGGTTACGTCGTGGCAAGCGTTGGCGCTAGGGGTAGGACGCTAAAAGATGGCGAGCGCTTCATCGGCAAAGCGCCAGCTGCGATAGTCGATCTAAAAGCGGCCGTTAGATATCTTAAATTTAACGACAAATTTATGCCAGGCGACGCAAATAAGATCATCTCAAACGGCACGAGCGCAGGTGGCGCGATGTCGGCACTTCTAGGCACTAGCGCAAACGCAAAAGAGTACGAGCCATATCTTAGCGAGCTAGGCGCTGCGAAGGCGGACGATCAAATTTATGCCGTCTCAGCCTACTGCCCTGTTACAAATTTAGAGCATGAGGACGAGGCGTATGAGTGGATGTTTGGGGATTTGGATAAATTTGAAAGGATTGATTTTACAAGTCTTGACGCGAGCACTTTTAACGACAGGAGCAAAAAGCCAAAGATGATCACAGGCGAGCTAAACGCCACGCAAAAAGAGCTCTCACGTGAGCTAAAGAGTAAATTCCCAGCCTATCTAAACTCGCTAAATTTAAAAGACGCCAAAGGCCACGCACTAAGCCTTGATGAAAACGGCGAGGGCAGCTTCAAAGAGTATATAAACGCTCTCATCTCAAAGGCATTTACCGCTACAAAAAGCAGCGACAAAAGCACGCTCACGCCTAAATTTATAACTCTTGACACGCAGGGCTGCTCGCTTGGATATACATTCAAATTTGAGGA
The DNA here is from genome assembly GCF_937890585.1 of uncultured Campylobacter sp. Classification (GTDB taxonomy): domain Bacteria; phylum Campylobacterota; class Campylobacteria; order Campylobacterales; family Campylobacteraceae; genus Campylobacter_A. Next base: position 2,083 of record NZ_CALACG010000392.1, on the reverse strand, counting down.
CTTCATCGCCTCGCTAAAACGAGCCAAAGCGGTGGTTGCCTTTGACGGATTTGGGCTAGAAAATCCTGAAAACGACCTTTTTGGCGATAGCAAAACGCCTGCAAAGCACTTTACTAAATTTGCAAAAGAGCGAAGCTGGGGCGAGATGGCGGAGGCTAGCGTCATAAAGATGATGAATGCGATGAACTACGCTAAAAACAAAGAGGCGGCGAAATTTTACCGCATAAGGCAGGGCACAAACGACACCGACCTAGCCCTTGCCGTGCCTGCCATGCTCGCACTCTCGCTTAAAAATGCTGGCAAGGAGGTTGATTTTGAAGCGGTCTGGGGGCAAGGACACGGCGGCGATTATGATTTAGACGAGCTTTTTGCTTGGATGAAAAGAGTTGAGCAAAGATAAATTTAAAGGAGAAAGTATGAGAAATTTAAAAATTTTCAAGGAGAGTAAAATGAAATTTATAAATTTATTGGTAGTAGCGGCTCTGGGAGCTACATTTGGCTATGCAAAAGAAGCGGTTGATTGTAGTGACCCAAAAAATAGACCACGTTTAATTGGTGATATGCTAATAGGTGGAAAAAAAGAGTGCTTTGTTAATCGCGGAACCGCTGCTAGAGCTAAACGCGAACTAGATATGACTATCGGTAGAAACCCAGTCACTGGTAAGGTCACATCAAAGGCTGAGCTACTAGGTGGCGACAAAGCTACAAATGACCTTGAAAAAGCACAAAAGAACTATGGCGACAAGAAATTTAAGCTAGAAGAGGCAGAAAAAGCCTATGCTGATAACCCAAGTGTCAAAAACTCTAACCGCTTAGAAAAAGCTCGCAAAGCCTTTAAAAAAGCACAGCTTGACCTAGAAGGCGCAGAAGAGATCAAAGCTAAAGCTGATATGAAAAAGGCGAAGTGATAAGGGGAATTTGATGTTTAAAAAGCTATTTTTACTAGCAGTTTTGGCGGCGTTTGCCTTTGGGGCGGAGGCGAAAGTGAGCTTACAGGAGCTGCTTTCAACGCCAAATAACAAGAGCTTGCTAAAGCGTCTTGGCAGGGAAAAAATACTAAGCTCAAAGAGCGAGCCAGGCACGCAGGCGATCTTTTTTGCGAGCGCAAAGAGCAAGCCAGAGCTATTTTACGTGCTTGAGTTTTACAAGGATGAGGCGGCTTATAAAAAACATCTAAACTCGGCGCATTTTAAGAAATTTTCAAGCGCAAGCACTGAAATTTTAGCTAGCAAAAAGGCTATAAGCGTGAAAAAGAGGGCTGCGTTTTCTAAAAATTTAACGCCAGAGCGCCTAAAAGATGCCTACTTTCACATCACAAATTTAAGCCTTTTGGCAAAAAGCGATGCGAAATTTGAAAAGATCATCAAAACATATATGCAAAAAAGCGTAGATGATGGCGCTTACGCGCAGTTTGCTTTTAGTCAAAAGGATGCGCCAAACAAATGGGTGCTGGTTGAAATTTACAAGGACGAAGCTAGCTTTGAGAGCTACCGCCACAGCGAAAACTACAAGGCTTACGCCAAAGAGCGAGCTGGGCTAATAGATGAATTTGACGGCTTTGGTCTTAAGAACGAGACCTCATTTAGCAAGGTAAAATTTTAGGAGATGTTATGAAGAAAATTTCACTTTTTTGCGCACTAGCACTCATTGGCAGCACGGCTTTTGCCCTTGATAGGGCAGGATGTGAGAGTTTAAAAGATGTGAAAATTTTAAACAACGAGATGATAGACGCGGTGTGGAGTGAGAGTGGCAACGCGAGCAAGGCAAGTAGCTTTGTTTGCAAGTAAATTTAAGAAAGTAAATTTAAGGGGCAAAAATGAGTGAAATTTTAGTCGTATCAGGTCACACCGACCTTGAAAATTCCTTTGCAAATAAGATCATTTTGGACGAGCTAAAAAAGCACCTGCCAGAGGCTAAATTTGACATACTAAGCGAGCTTTATAAAAACTATGCTATCGATGTAAAAGCCGAGCAAGAAAAGCTAGTAAAGGCTGATGTGATCGTGCTTGTTTATCCATTTTTCTGGTACGGCGTGCCATCGCTTTTGCAAAAGTGGTTTGAAGATGTGCTAGTTCATGGCTTC
>NZ_CALACG010000391.1 GCF_937890585.1 uncultured Campylobacter sp. | reverse complement strand
GCACGACTGGAGTTACAAAAGCTTCAAGTGTGAGTGAAATTTCAAGCGATACGGTTGCGCCTGTTAGGTCTCCGCACGTGCAGTTTGCAAAAGATGAGAACAAAGATGGGGTGCTAACCAGTAAAGAGAGTGGCTTTAGTCCTGATGGTGCGAAAACCTCTATAAAGATGAAAATTCCAAACGACGCAAGAGATGGCGATAAATTTGAGATAGATATCGCAGGAAGCGACGGCAAAACAGATAAGATAACCATTAAAATTTTTCAAAACGCATCCGGCGCGTATAGTGCCACAAGAGATGATGGTGTAGCTATTAGTGTAAATAATGGCACCATAGAGACCACGACAAAACTTTATGGCGTTACGACAAATTTCACGACCACATTTACCGATAAAGCTGGTAACAAAGCAGACCCGGTCACAGACGAGATCACCGTAGATAACAGCATAAAGGTGCAGTTTGCAAGAGATAATGACGGAGATGGGCTAATAGATAGCATCACCACGCCTTCTGGCTCACCATCAACCCAAAGCGACCTTGATATCTACGTACCTAGCAACGCAAAACCAGGAAGCAATGTAAGCGTCACTATCTCAACTCCGACCATACCAGCTATAACCACAACGGTCAAATACACAATAAGCGACGACGGACTAACCGCCTTGCCAAGTGACGGCTCAGCACCACTTCCTATCGTGGATGGCAAATTTAGCATACCAAATGTCCCTATCTCGGTCGATCACTCTACGCCTGTTAGAGCTACTATCACGACACCAAACGAGGTCACTACGACAGATGGCGTTCGCGGTAGGCTCTTTGACTTTGGAATTTTAGAGTACATAGATGACGTCAAGCTTGCCACGCAGATAGATGGCGGAGCAGTAAATATCGCTAAATATCTTAGAGTAGAGGACTATGAGAAGGTTATCCAGAAAAATAACTTTGACGATGAGACCAAAACTATAAAAGAGTACAACATCTCGCTTACTAATGACGAACAGCCAAACATTGTATTTGGCGTGGACCGCGACCCTGGCACCAAGCTTCGTTTGGCGCTTGAGGATGATCATGGTAATGCCAAAATTTTACCAAGCGGGCAAACATATATAGATCTAGTTGTCGGCGCAGATAAGCGTGTAAATATGGACTTTGAGACCCTTGGTATAAAGCTAGATGAGAGATACTCAAACATAAGAGCAACCGTTTTAAAGAGTGATGGTACAAAGGATGATGATCTAATGGTTCATATAGACCTAGACGCCACCCCTGATGCTATCGGCACTCCAACGGCAACTTCGCATGTAACTAGTGTAGATATCTCAGGTAGTGTTGGCACCGATGCTAGCGGCAACAACACGCTAAATAAAAACACCATAAACAAAGTAGATCTTTACGATCTGCTAAATTCCGTGCATAAAAGCTCAGCTCTTGATGATACGCACAGCTACTCTGAAAATTTTGCTCTGCCAGCAAACAGCACTGGAGCAAATTTCATGATAAAAAATGCCGACACCGCAGGAAACGTCTCTGTTAGCACGGTAACTTTTATCGGCAACAGCGGCCTTGATGCTGATATGTGG
>NZ_CALACG010000390.1 GCF_937890585.1 uncultured Campylobacter sp. | reverse complement strand
CTCCAACGGAGTAAATTCAAAGCGTGTTTTTATTCTCAAATTATGCATCCTACAAACTTAAAAACAAATAAATATTAAAGCTTATCCAAAAAATCCGCCCACCACTGTATAAGCTTACGCATTTGCGTTAAATTTCCAGCATGATTATACGTATTTCGTATCTTATTACTTCCTTTGTGTGCAAGACATTTCTCGATGATGTCGAAATTTAAGCCATGCTCATCAATATACTCGTTGCAAATAGTGCTAAACATAGCACGAAAGCCGTGCGATACTATCTCATCTTTGTCAAATCCCATGCGTCTAAGTGCTACGTTAAGCGTATTTTCACTCATATATCGGTCTTCACTTTGTAAGGCGCTAAAAAGATAAATTTTACTAAGATCAAAACCTCTAAATTCTTTTAAAAGTCTTATGGCTTGTTTTGATAGTGGCAAGATAAATTCTGCTCCCATTTTCATATCATTTGCAGGTATTTTTATAATCTCTCTTTCAAAGTCTATGTATTCCCACCTCATCGACCTAATGTTAAAAGGGCGAAGCGCTGTAAGTATTGCAAGCTTTAGGGCGTATTTTGTTCGCACATCGCCACTATACTCGTCGCAACCTTGCCATAGTGCTTTTATGTCTATCTTTTTGGTAAGCGTTGCATAGTTTTTTTCTTTAGCTTTTTTAAAGGTAAATTTATAATTTATGCTTGCAATTATATTGTTTTGTGTGACATTATAGGCAGATTGCCAAATTTGATTTAAAAGCGAAAAAGCTCTTTTTGTAGCCTCTAAAGCCCCTTTTGCTTCAATTCTTTTTAGCGCTATTATGACATCATCAACTTTTATATCTCTTATGTCTTGGTTTTCAAAATAAGGATAAATATACATCTCAAGCAGTCTTATATCCCTATTTAGTGTATTTTGTGCAACGGATGATGATTTTATGTTTAGCCATTTTTCGGCGATATTTTTAAAATTTGCTTGTTCGTCTTTTTGCCTTTTAAATTTTATATCTATACCATCTCTTAGTTTTTGCTCGAGCTTAAAACGCTCATCCCTTGCCATTGCTAAAGTAAATTTAGGATATTCACCTAAATTTATACGTTTTATCTTTTGATCTATTGGACTTTTATACTCTAATGCAAAATATTTTCG
>NZ_CALACG010000389.1 GCF_937890585.1 uncultured Campylobacter sp. | reverse complement strand
ACTTTTAACAATAAAGCTTATTAAATTTTACTAAATTTATAAGATTTTTTATTCACGAGTCATTTTGATTTCAAAAATTTGAGTTGTGTAGCAAATGTTTTTTCAAAAACAAATCAAATTTCATCCGTGATTATCTCTATATTTTTATAGATTTTACTCTGAACATAGCCAGCAAATTTAATCCATAATGCCTAAAAATTTGTTACAAAATTTAGCCTATCCTTTCTTTTAGAAATTCCAAAATTTCTTGTGCTTTTTCATTTAACGACTCTTTTGGGATATATAAGAATGAGCCTTCCTTTAAGATCAAAGCTATAAAATCACCCGTTTCACAAGTGCCAAGAAACGCACTAAACGAAAAATGAACCGTGCTATTTTTTGTGATAAACAAGACCTCATCATCATATATAACGATCTCCTGCTCGCGCTCAACATCGATGTTTGAGTAAATGGCTCTAGTAAATAAAACCGGCTTAATAATAGCCGCGTAAATATAAAGCAAGATCACGCCAACGCACAAAATGATGGCTAAATTTCTTGCCAAAGTAGAGACATCGTCCATATCAGAATATACTATTAACTCGTGCCCAGTAATGTCAAAAAGCGTGATCATAGCTACTCCACATAGCACAGCAAATGGCAGCTCGATCGCCCTCATTAAAAATACAATTTTATTCTTTTTATAGACGGTGCGCGAGACTTCGCGTAGTAGCTTTTTAAATTTAGCATCGTTTTTTATACTAAATTTCGCTCTAAATTTTTCATTTTGCATGTTATTTCTTTAAATTTTGCCTAAATTTCATCCGTGATGATCTCTATCTTGCTCGTATCAACCAAGCTACCGTCTATGATGATCTCCTCTATCTTGCCGGCTCTTATGACGCCGCTTTTTGGGTTTTTCACACTTTTTATGCTACTTTTTGTGCTAACATCGAGGCTTGAATACTCAAAAGCAAGGCTAGTATCCATAAAAATGCAATCTTTTACGACCAAATTTTCCACATAGCAAAGCGCTTGCAAGCTCTTTACCTTGCAGTTTACGAGCGTCACATTTTTCGCGTTCCAGGCTAGGTATTCGCCTGAGATGAAGCAGTTTTGTGCGAGCACGTTTTCGCAGTTCCAAAAGGCATCTTTTGATATGAGCTTTGAGTTTGTGATGCGAAGGTTTTCGCAGCCATCAAAGCAGTAGTTGCCATCTAAATTTAGCCCATCAACCTCTAAATTTTCACTATTTGCCGCGAAATAATCGCCTCTTGCAAAGACGTTTTTAAACTTTACGTCCAAACATCCCCAAAGTGTCTCGCTAGCGTCAGAGAAATTTACATTTTCTAGTAAAATTTGCGAGCTTTTTCTAAAGCTTTTTGGAGCATTTATGAGCACGTCTTTGAAGCTTAAATTTTTGCTGTACCACATGCCAGCCCTTGCTAGAGGCTCGAGATAGCCGCCATTTAGCGTGATGTCGCTTGCATACCAGAGCGGATACTTGTAGGCAAAAACGCACTCATTTAGCTCTAAATTTGAGCTGTGTTTTAGTGGCGACTCGCCATTTTCAAAGATGCAGTTTGTAAAATTTAGTCCCTTTGCCCCAAACATCGCGCGTTCTCCTGTGAAAGTTTCGGCGTTTCTCTCTTGCATTTTTGTCCTTTATGAAATTTCGCTCTCAAAATTATACTAGTTTTACTGCAAAGTGCCATTAAATTTACTTTAAAGACGCAAAGCGTTATAATCGCCCAAAAAAAGGAGCAAAAATGGGTTTAAAAGCAGACTCTTGGATAAGGAAAATGTCGGTTGAAAAGAACATGATCGTGCCATTTGCCGAGGAGCAAGTGGGGCGCGGTGTCGTTAGCTACGGCGTTTCTAGCTACGGCTATGATATCCGTGTGGGCGATGAGTTTAAAATTTTCACAAACATCGGCGGAACCGTCGTTGATCCAAAGAATTTTGATGAGAAAAATGTGGTTGATTTTAAGGGCGATGTCTGCATCGTGCCGCCAAATTCTTTTGCCTTAGCACGCACGGTCGAGTACTTTAACATGCCTGATAACGTGCTAGCGATATGCCTTGGCAAGAGCACATACGCAAGGTGCGGCATCATCGTAAATGTCACACCTTTTGAGCCGGGATTTAAGGGGCATATCACGATAGAGATCTCAAACACGACGCCACTTCCTGCGAAGATCTACGCAAATGAGGGGATCGCGCAGGTGCTATTTATCGAAGGTGATGAGCCTTGCGAGGTAACGTATGCTGATAAAAACGGCAAATACCAAGCCCAAGAAGGCATCACGCTGCCTAGAATTTTAAAATAATTTTCATGCCTTTGCGACCTTGCAAAGGCTAAATTTATCGCCCACTTTTTATAAAAACCCTAAACAATAACGAAATTTTGACGAAATAGAAGCTAGAAAGAGCGAAGCTTTGATAAATAAATTTTAAATTTGGCACAGCTTTTGCT
>NZ_CALACG010000388.1 GCF_937890585.1 uncultured Campylobacter sp. | reverse complement strand
AGCATCAAGTAGCAGTAAATCGCCCTTTTTTAAAATTTTATCCCCAGGTAGCGCATGCGCCTTTGCGGCATTTTCATTTATCGCTACGATCGGATCAAAGCTAAGACCTAGCTCGTTTTTTTGCCTAAAAATAAGCAAGGCGTTAAAATGAAGCTCTTTTTCGCTCATCCCTTCGCCATTTTCACGCACAAATTTAGCAAATTCATCAAAGCATTTTGCTCCAAATTCGCTAGCTCTTTTTAAAATTTTTATCTCATCCTCGCTCTTGCAAATTCTCTTTAGCCTAGAGAAATTTGCCTTTGGCTTGAAATTTATCTTAAAACCCTTGCTAAGCGCGTTAAATTCGCTTAGACTTAGCTCATCAGGGTTAAAAACGAGGCTGCTTGGCTTCATCTTTCTTAAAAATGCCCTAACCTCGTTTATTAAATTTCTCTGCGCTAAAAGAACGACCACGCCAACATTTACGCAGCTTTTTGCCTCGAAATAATACCTCGCATCCGTGAAAAAGTATTTCACGCCATCAAGGCATAGCAAAAACTCATTGTCGCAGCTGTAACCGCACTCGTAAAATACGGCGTTTTCGTCCTTTAAGATGAAATTCATTGTGCGTTTTGATTTGCTCTTACTGCTTTTATCTGCTCAAAAATTTGAAGCATGCCTATCATCGCCAAATGATAGCCAACTGGTCCAAAGCCCACGATCTGGCCTGCAGCAACTGGTGCGATAAGGCTTTTGTGACGGAATTCTTCTCTTCTATAAACGTTGCTGATATGCACCTCGATAACTGGCAGCGCAACCGCACTTAGCGCGTCACGGATAGCGATAGAGGTGTGAGTGTAAGCGGCTGGATTTATGATGATGCCGTCAGCATCGCCCAAGCACTCTTGAATCTTATCGACTAGCTCGCCCTCAAGGTTGCTTTGAAAAAACTCGATCTCAACGTCATTTTGATCGGCAACGATCTTCATTTGAGAGTGGATATCCTCCATCTTCATAACGCCGTAAATTCCTGGCTCTCTAGCGCCAAGCATGTTGATATTTGGGCCTTGGATAACCATTATTTTTAGCTTCTTATCCATGTCACTCCTTTTTGATTAAATAGCCCAAATTATACATTTTCGTTCCTAAATTTTCGCTACAATAACAAAAATTTAAGGCTAGAAATGGAAATTTTAAAAGCAAAAAAAATAATCACTGGCGGAGAAAATCCAAAAATTTTAAGAAATTCTTGTGTTGTCATTGATGAGGGTAAAATTTTAGAAATTACAAGCGAAAAAGAGGCGCAAAAGAAATTTAAAGAGGCGAAAATTTGCGACTTTGGTGAGAGCGTGATCGCCCCAGCCTTTGTAAATACGCACGTTCATTTGGAATTTAGCTCAAACGTTAGCACACTAAAATATGGTGATTTTATAAAGTGGCTTGGCTCTATCGTCGATAAAGGTGGCGAGCTAGCAAAAATGGACGCTAAAAAAGCGATGAGTGAAGCTATAAATTCGCTACTAAAAAGCGGAGTTTGTGCCATTGGCGAGATATCTAGCTTTGGTAGTGATCTTGAAATTTTAGCTGATAGTCCGCTAAAAGTCGTGCTTTTTAGTGAAATTTTAGGCTCAAGCGAGCAGATGGCTAACCAAAATTTGCAAAATTTTTTAGCTAAATTTGAAAAGACAAAGGGCTATAAAAGTAAAAATTTCACCCCAGCTATCTCACTGCACTCGCCCTACTCTGTGCACCCAAAGCTCGCCAAAGCCGCCCTTGAGATCGCTAAAAAAGAGGACCTGCTTGTAAGCACGCATTTTTTAGAGAGCAAGGCTGAAAAGCAGTGGCTAGAACGTGGCAGCGGTGGCTTTAAAAAACACCTTTTAAGATTTAGTCAAGACCCTAAGCCGATGTATGATGCGAAAAGCTACTTTGCGATGTTTCGTGAGGTAAATACACTATTTACGCACTGCGTTTATGTGAGCGATTTTGCTAAATTTAAGCCTCACCACAGCGTGACACACTGCGCCGTTTCAAACAGACTGCTTGGCAAAAAGGCGCTAAATTTAAAAGAAATTTTCAAAAATAACGTCAGTTTAAACATCGGCACAGACGGCTTTAGCTCAAATATCAGCCTAAATTTCTGGCATGAACTAAGAGCCGCCCTTTTTACCCACGCCAGCCTTGATCTAAACGAGCTTGCCACTAGGCTTTTTGTCGCTGCAACGCATGGTGGCGCAAAGGCGCTTAGGACAAATAACGGCGAGATAAAAGCAGGACGCGCGGCTGATCTTGCGGTCTATAACGACCTAGAGTGCGATGATAGCGAGCTAATACTTCAGCTCATACTTCACACAAACGAGGCAAAAAAACTATATATCGGAGGCAAAATTTGCAAATTTTAAGGCTTATTTTTAGAGGATTTTTGGGAATTTTTAAATTTATAAATAACTACTTTAAAGCGCTCATATTTTTACTCATCTTATTTTTTATTTTCGCGCCAAATGGCAAGATGAAAGAGCCAAATTTAGCCCGCATCGACATCACCGGCACGATAGTAGATACTAGCGAAATTTTAGACGAGCTCGAAAAGGCAAGGCTGGATAGCAACATCAAAGGTGTGCTGCTCTACATCGACAGCCCAGGCGGAGCGCTAAGCCCGAGCGTGGAGCTAGCCATGGCGGTCAAACGACTAAAGGAGAGTAAAAAAGTGCTCGCATACGCTGCTGGCAACATGGCAAGTGGTAGCTACTACGCTGGCGTAAATGCTGATACTATCGTAGCAAACCCAGGCGCTTTCATCGGCTCCATTGGCGTCATCATGCAAGGAGCAAACATCGAAAATTTAGCCAAAAATCTAGGCGTGAGCGAGCAGGTGGTGAAAGCTGGCGAGTTTAAAGAGGCTGGCACCTTTATGAGGAGCTGGAGCAAGCAGGAGCGTGAGAGCTTGCAAGGGCTCGTAAATGACGCTTATATGCTTTTTGTAAGCGACGTGGCTGAGGCTAGAAATTTAGATATCAAGAAAAAAGACGAGTGGGCAAATGCTAGGGTCTTTTTAGCACAAAATGCCCTAAAAATGGGGCTGATAGACAGCCTTGGTAGCTACATAGACGCTCAAAATGAGCTAGCAAAAATGAGCCTCGTAGATGAGCCCGTCTGGCAAGAAAAACCGCAGCTCGAAAAGATAATGGAGAAATTTACAAAGCAAGGCATAAACTCGCTTTTTGGCGCATTTTTTGAGACAAAGCTTAGATAAAAAACCAGCCAAGTTAAATTTAACTGGCTAGCAAAGCTTTTGTAGTTAGCTTATCTAAAATTCCCCTCGCTATCCACGAAGAGTTCTCGCTCTGCTATTTTTATCAAAAAAGTAGTTTCATTTATCCTTTGAAGCACTTTCTTACTGCCTGCCTATTTAAAATTTGCTCCGCCTGCTCGCTCTTTTGCTCGTCTTTATTTTCATTGCAAAATTTTATAGCTAGCTTTGCTCTATCTTGTATATGCTTTTGTATCGGCTCTAGCCACTCGTCACTTAAGTTAAATTTAGCGTGCTTTCTAAATTCAAATTTACTAAGCTTTTCTAGGCCCTCTAAGTGTCTATCACATACAAAACGCTTTAGTTGTTCGTTAAATCCATAATCAAAGTGAGAAATTTTATCGCTCAATGCAGTATCAATATCTTTTAATTCATCTTGAGTTAAGAAGTTAATCATCGATAAGCCGTTATCAAATATCGGTGCTGCTCTTAATGGCATACCAGTGTCGTTATCTACAATCATACCAAAGTTACCCAAGTGCCTATCGGTATTATAAATAAGTGCGTCAAATACGAGTAAATCTCTTAATTTATCCTCTCCATATATCGCAGCAATTTTCATATTTCTATTCTCAACCGAAAGCTCGCCTCTTTTAAAAAAGTTACCCATAGGCACGTAACCCTCATTTTGGCTTGTAAAAATTTTGCACGAGCTTATCAGTTCATTGTGAAATTTTTGTAAGTCGTATTTTATACACTCAAAGCCTAAAGCTTGCGCTACTTGAGCCATATAAAATTCTGCGTAAGCCTCTTTACCATTATTTGCGTAAGCTTTACTAGAGCCTTTATATAGATAAATTCCGTCCCACTCTCTATACCAGCACTTCTTAAGCATTCCGTTAGTTGTGTATTCAGGCGAAGATGTAAAGCCACTTACTTTATGGCTCATACCACTAAAGGCAACTAAAGACAAAGCCTCGTCAAATTTATTATCGTAAAGATTATAGTTTTTCCATTTATAGTCATCGATAGCTGGAGTAACCCAAAACGTATCATTTAAACTAAGCCCAAATGATACGTCGATATAGTCCATAAGACTACGCTTCTCATCTAAACTATAAGAAGCAACAACCTTTTCTACAAAACGTCTATTATTCGGTATTCTTCTATTTTCTATCCAGGATTTTAAAGAGTTATTTAAATCGTTTATATCAATAGTTTTAGGCAAATACGAAGCGTCTTTTATTGCGATATTTACAACTTCATATTTGAAATTTTTGCCGCCTATATCGTCGTATTCTTTGGCATTAATACTAAATTCTAAAATAGTTTTGTCTTTATTTTTTAAATGATAAAACATTATTTTTCTACTCTTTTGCCTTTCTCATATCTGCTTTCTCTTTTATCTCTTCTGCCGCTTCAAGATCAAGCTGCGCTTTTTTAAAGGCTTTACGAGCTTTATCAAGGCGGTTAGAATTTTTGGTGCTAGGATTACTTTGATAAAGCTCTTCCGCCTCTTCGAGTTCAGCCTTTTTTCTACCATAGTTCATTTGAGCGTTTTCTAAGCGCATAGTGGCATTATCTCCACCAGCCAAATTTGCACGTGAGGTTACTTTTCCAGTAACTGGGTTACGTCCGATAGTTAAATCTAAATCACGTTTAGCTTGCTCGGCGGTTAAATAACACTCTTTTTTTTCCCCTCAATACTCCACCTATGCTGCGAGGTCTATTTTTAGGGTCAGAGCAATCTACTTTAGCAAAAGCACTCAAAGAGAAAGCACTTAAAACTAACGCTATAACTAATACTTTAATTTTCATTTTTGCTCCTTTTCTTTATTTAACTCTTTTTCTAACTCTTCATAATCAACTATTTTTACAATTTCAGGCTTTAAACCAAGAGCAGGCGGAATTTTAATAACGCAAAATTCTTCGCCCTCGAAGTCAGTAACAAAAGTAACTTTATCGCTCTTATCTTCCAGTTGTTTTACTTCTTTTTGCATTTTTATTCCCCCTTGCTTTCAACTTGCTTTTTAGTTTGCTCTTTGGAGTTATCTAATCCTTTTCTTTTACGCAGTCTTCTAAAGGCGCTTGAGAAAGTAGTTAGATGCCTTTGATGTTCAAAGTCATCATTAAAATCACAAATATATTCAAAACTATTTGCCATATAAGCCTCCTTTGTTTTTTAAATATTGTAATTTATATTTTTTAAAAATAAGCAAAATTTAAAATAATATTTGAATTATAGAATAAAATAGAAATTTAAAGTGAAATGGTGGAAGCGAGGGGGATCGAACCCCTGTCCAAAAACAAAATCCATACAGCCTCTACACGCTTAGCAAAAGTGAAAATTTCATCTAAAAAGGCTCACTTTCCAAAACCAAAATTTAGACTAAGACTTGAATTTCAGCTAGCAAGCAGTCACTTTGCTGGCCTACTCTAGCTAAATTACTCGCTTACATCCTAGCTAGAATGAGACAAAGCGAGGCTCAACTGAACTTACGCAGCTTTAGCGTAAGCAGGAACGAAATTAACGTTGTTTGCGTTTAAATTTAATTTGAGCTTTTTACGCTTTGCTCAAAGCGACGTGCCACCGTACACACTCTGCTCCTGTCGAAGCCAAGTCGCTCCCATAAAAAATGAAATGGTTTAGTTGGATTGTTTAGTCAAGCTTTGCAGGTACGTCAATGATCTTTGGCTCAAGGACGCTAAAATACTCTAGGTCTTTCTCGACGTCGCCTTTGTATTTATGAAACTGATCGCTAATAAGCAGCAACCAATCTATAAATTTATCATTTGCTGGACCTTTTAAGCTTCTAGCCTCTTGAGTGACCTCTTCAGCTAAAGTCGTTAGTTTCAAGATCGGGTCAAGATGCATAAAACCTGCTGCTGATTTGATATTGTGAAAGATCCTAGAAAGCTCTAAAATGCTCTCCTTATACTTATCAGCTATTCCTAAATTTATTATCAAAGGCTCTAGTAAATCGCACATCAAAGTGTAGTGGGAGAGAAACTCCTCAACTATATCATAAGAATAATCGACTTCAAGCCTTTTTAATATACCCATTTTCATGTCCTTAAGAAATTGGCGTAATTGTAGCAAAATTTTGATAAAATTGTTAGCATTATCACAAATTTTACCGGACTTAGCCATGAAAGATGAAAAAATCGCAAAGAAAAAACTCACTATAAATGATATAAAAAATAAAAAAGGCGTCGAGCCTATCGTGATGATAACCGCCTACGATGCGCTTTTTGCTAAAATTTTTGATGACTACGCTGATGTTATCCTTGTCGGCGATAGTCTAAATATGAGTTTTAATATGAAAGAGAGCACACTAAGTGCTGATATGAGCACCATGCTTTATCACACAAAGGCTGTTTGTGCCGGAGCTAAAAAGACCTTTATCCTAGCTGATATGCCATTTGGCAGCTACACAAACGAAAAGCAAGCTATAAAAAATGCTATGAAATTTTTCAAGCAGACAAATGCCGATGCGGTGAAGCTTGAAGTTGGCATGCATCAGGTAAATTTAGTAAAACGCCTCTGCGAAGAGGGCATAAACGTGACAGCCCACATCGGACTAAAGCCGCAGTTTTTTAAATTTGAAGGCGGATACAAGATAAAAGGTAGAAGCGAGCTTGAGGCAAAAAGGCTGGTTGATGAGGCTTTGGCGTTTGAGCAAGCTGGCGCGTTTAGCATACTGCTTGAGGGCACGCTTAGCAACGTAGCAAGCGAGATAACAAGGCAGGTTCGTGTGCCAGTTATCGGTATAGGCTCTGGGGCGGACGTAGACGGACAGGTGCTTGTATGGTCTGATATGCTCGGTTTTTTCGAGGACTTTAAACCAAAATTTGTCAAGCGCTATCTTGACGGAGCCACCCTTGTGCGAAAAGGCGTGCAAAGCTATGCTAGCGAAGTAAAAAGCAAAATTTTCCCAAGCGAAGAGTTTTCGTATAATGGCTAAATTTATCTGCCTTGCTATCTAAAATCAAATTATAGCAGCACTAACCTGCTAGAATTTATAAATTTAAAAAAGCTCTTCTGATTCGAAGTAGTTTTGTGAGATGTTTCGCTCTTTTTCGTCTGTATTTACGTGAAGGACGTAGTAGCCTATCTGCGTGTTGCTAGCATCAAGTAGCGGCACAACGCAAAAATAGTGCGTCTTATATACGTAAAATTCATACTTTTTAAGGTCGATATCACGCAAAATTCCAACTATATTTAAATTTGCACTGCTTAAATTTTCGATGTAATAATCACTTAAAATTTGATCACTCGGCGCACTTTTGTGTGCTGGCATCTTATCTTTTGATAGGAGTACGAAAAGGTCGATGCCTTGCGATTTATAAAAATTTCCAAGTGAGTCATAGTTTAGCAAAACCTCGATGCTACCGATGTTTTTACCCTCATGCATCACATTTGAAACAGCCCTTATATGCACCCCCGCATACCACGCCTCGATGCCGACCATTGGCTTGTTTTGTCGTCTTGACTCCTGGATTAAATACCTAGAATTCGCGCTCATATCACCATATCTGTTTAGATCCCAGCTTCTTACGTAGCTTTTTAGATCCTTGTCGTAAAGATGAAGCTTGATGTTGTTATACATCGACGCTGCGCCAAGGGTTTTGGTCAAATTTTCGATATTTTTCACGCACTCTTCGCGGCCTTGACCAAGAAAGCAGTTTTGGACCGACTCATTTTGAGCGAGCAAAATAGAGATCGCCATTGATGAAAATTTCGCGTCGTCAATACTTTTGTTGAGCTGCTTTATGTGGTGATCGAAAAAGACGCGCATATTGTTTTGCTTTTTTTCAGTCATATATGAGCTATAAAGAAAGTAAAAAAGCCCGCCTATCACGGCAAAAACGGCAAGCGCAATGTAGATGTTTAGATATTTTTTATATTTATTCAAAACTAAGCCTTAGTTTTTCTTCTAAAAATTTAGCAAATCCGTCAAATTTAGGCAGCACAAGCTCGCTTTTTCTCTTTGGGCTAGCCCAAACGCTATCTGGGAAAAATGCATCCTTTTCAAATCTAGCAATTACGTGAATATGCACGTGTGGCACGTAGTTTCCAAAGCTTGCGATGTTTATTTTAGTCGGTTTATAAAACTCAAGCATAGCCTTTTCAGCCACCAGCATCGCCTCAAAAAGCCTAGCCCTACTCGCCTCATCGCACTCGCTTAGCTCTCTATATGGCTTAGCGGTAAAAATTTTCACCCACGGAAGCTCGTTCTCTTCGCGCTCTACTTTTATAAATTTATCTTCATATATCATAATTTTGCCCCTATTT
>NZ_CALACG010000387.1 GCF_937890585.1 uncultured Campylobacter sp. | reverse complement strand
GTAATTTCATCAAATCTCTAGTGCTCAAAATAGGTGCCATATTGGGTGCCATCTATTTAGACGTTTCTAGCAATTTCAATAAACCCGTATAAAAATTTATAACATCGTATTTTATGGCTTTATACATCAAAATAAATCTTAAGAAATACTAGGCAGTTCGATTCTGCCTCTAACCACCATTTAAACTTTCCTTAAGTATTAATCCTTTTTTTTAATTCTATTCATTTGTGTTATAGTGTTTTTTAAGCAATTAGGGGTCTTAGGATTCTTTTTGTTTATTAGGGTTTTTAAAATACCATAAAACAGCACTTGAAAGGAAAAATATGGCAAATATATCAAGAGCAAATCTTTTAGATAAGGATATCACAAATTTAAACGGTGGCTAGAGACAGCTGGTCTTCATAGCAAGGGCGCTAGCGCAAGAGTACAGCACTATCATACTAGATGAGTCAACCAGCGAGCTAAACTTTAAAAATTAAATTTTATTTTGGTAAATTTACAAAAAATTTCAAAAGACCCAGCCGTTCTGTCTGCACACATGATCCAAACCACGCCTTGTGGTTTTGCGATGATATCATTGGCTTAAAAAAAGGCAAAGTCGTAGTTAGCGGCAAAAGCAGCGAAGTGACGAATAAAAAGAATTTACGCCTCATCTACGATAGGGAGTGTAAAATTTTAGAGCAAAACGAGATCAAATTTATCACTCCAGACCCAAAACTATTTGGTACAAAAATGATTTTTTACTTAGTATAAAGACAAGCTATGTTTTAAATTTAAAAAGGCACCCAGCCTAAGCCAGGTGTCCAAAAAGCCTAAAGCTCTTTAAATTTTAGAAATCAGTTTTGATCTCATTGTTGATCTGGATATATATAGTTTGGCCACTTTCAGTAGTTCCTTCATATGCTGTATAACCGCTATCGGCTTTAACATCGTGTGTAGCTTTCCAGTTTCCACCTTTAACAGTATCGCGATTGTCACCGTCTATTTTTAGAATAGTGTTTTTGTTGTCAGTGATATCTAATACATCATCAGCTCTGATAGTCATATCTACAGCATTACCGCCGCCTTTGCCTAGATCGATCCTTTCAAAGCTGCTAATCTTGCCATCAAGACCATTTACATTGCTAAAGTCAATACTATCTTTAACAACAAGCGTATCATATCCATTTCCGCCGTCCATCACTCTTGCGTCCTTATGGAAAACGATAGTATCATCGCCTTCGCCGCCCAATAGAGCGTCACGGCCACCTTTGCCGTCTATGTAGTCATTACCTCTACCACCCAATATAGCGTCATTTTCAGATGTACCATTGAGTGTATCGCCATTCATAGTGCCATATTTGATATGATCAAATCCTGCGATACCATCTGTCTTGATGGTAGTTGTAGCACTTACACTATCGCCATCTGCGTCTGTTACGCTATATTTGATATCTATGTTTTCTGCATGGCCAGCTTTTGCCAGACTTGCTTCTGGTCTATACTCGTATGTACCAGTAGCCATATCTATAGTGATCTTGCTATTTGAAACTAACGTAGCTGTAAATTCTGAGCCATCATGAGAACCGCTCTCGCCACTTATTGTATAGCTACCCTTACTTGCATCATAAGTATATGTTTTTACACCAGCAGCAGTATCTAAAGTGATAGTTACAACTCCATTGATATCTGCACCATACTCCATAGATGTTGAACCACCAGGATTTTCAGCAGGTCTTAGAGTATCCATGATATTGCCTTTAAAGCTCTTAGTAGGAAGTGCTAGCTCTGCAAAATCTTTAGCATCTATATCTTTTCTTTCTACGCCGTCATATGAGATCGGATCAAGTTTATCCAGTTTTGCATCTTTGCCAAGTGCAAATGATTCGGCTATTACTTTATTGTTAATCAGCCAATTTTCCCATGCTGCCTTCTCATCGTCATCTATACCGTGGTTGGTTTTGACACGATCAGTTATATCGCCCTTATAGTGACCACCTTTATTGTATAAATAAAACTTACTACCAGTTGATTCTGTTGTGATGCAGTCACCCTCTCCATTAGCTTTATATGCATATTTATCACCGTCATACACCCAAGTTTTATTTTTATATACGATACTAGCTCTATTTTCAAGGCTACCAGGGGCACCACCCACCCTAGAGTCAGACATAGTTGGTTCGCCGTCAGAAACAAAGTGGAGTCTATTTTCTACATCCGCACCAGCTATCTTACCAGATTTACCGAAAGTATCTTTTGCTTGTGCCAAGGCTGCATCATAGTTTGTGCCATCTTTCATATCATCTATAGGCAAGTTAACAGAGGCTGAAATGTTATACTCTCCCTGATACCTAACTTTTAATATAAAATTACCATCATTATCCAGTACAATACTACTATTTTTATAGTAGTTACCATGAGTTCTATATTCACCATTGGCATCTTTAGTCCATATGTAGTTATCATATTTTATACTATCACCACCAAAATATTTGTCTACAAGCGCTTTAGCTTCAGAGATACTCATCCATGTTTTACCGCTGGTAGATCTAAGCTCTTGAGCCTCACCTGCAAATGCAACCATGCAAACTTTAACATTTTCATCACCTTTTAATGAGTACTGATTAAGTAAGTTCATCACACCTTCATGAGCTATCTCTAAACGAGTTTTTTCTACCAATACTGGTCTATCCAGATCGTCAACCCACTTGCCATTTTCAAATTTTTGCTCGTATAACTTTTTACCATTTGCATCTACTGCTTGAGTCTGGCTCTTAAAGAACATACTACGCGAGAAGTCAAGAACAAGTGTGACGTTGCTTCTAGGCTGTTCAAATCCAACAAGAACATTTTCAGTGCTATCACTAGCAATGTAAGGCGAGTCATCTTGGATATTTATCTCTATAGTAGACTTAGCTGTCGCACCATGATCATTTGTTACTTTTATAGGTAGGTTAGCTGTAACTACATCTTCGCCATTGCCAGCAGGATCGTGATCTACTGGTTTTTCTAAGACAACTTTAGTAGCACCTGTTGCTTTATCTAATGTAACTTTGAGCACAGTCTCGCCGCTAGTCTCTTTAATACCGACAAGAGTAGCAATATTTGTACCCCCACCGACAGCAGGAACGCTCTTCCATATCACTTTTTCGCCGCCAGAAGTTAGATGACTATCTGTACCATCTTTAACATCAAACTCAAAAGCTACGTTTGTTGTACTAGTTACATTTATAGGCTTGCTGTCCTCTACAGAATCCGTAGTGTCTTTTGTACCTTTACTATCTTTAATACCACCAGGAAGCCCCTCTTCAGATACATTTAGACTTACTTTTGCGTCTATGGTTATATGGTCAAATTTAACTACATACTCATTCTCAGCAGTGATATCTTTGTGGTTATTTTGTTTATCTTTAGCATCATAAGTAGCCTCTATCTTACCTGTCTTATTAGCTTTACCATCTGTAAAGTCTTCAGTTCTTACATCTAGCTCATACTTATACTTGCCATTACCAAGATCCTCAGTAATCTTAGCATCACCAATCTTTTTACCACCTACACTAATAGCTATCGTATCGTTAGCCATATCTACTACGATATCTTTACCTACTATTAGCTCACCTACTATCTTCTCACCATCTTTACCATCATGAAGCTCTTTTTCAGTGATGATGTTATCATTACCATCTGCAGTTTTTAGCTCTACATTGATATAGACATCATTCTCATCTACTTTATCTTTATAAAAAATATAGACAAAAAAGACACTTAAAAAATTTTAAGGGCATTTCTGCCCTTAAATTTATTATCTTGTAGGTGAAAGATATGGTTTTTCAGAGTGCATAGCCATCTCATTTTCTTTTCTAAATGCTATATACTCTTCTTCGCTTAGTTTTTTGATATTTGCTATCGTTATCTTAAGTGGTGTGATGCCGGAAAGTGGGTCGTGGTCTTGCGCGTTTGCAAGCTCGTTGCCATCGGCCTCGCTGTAGTGGAAAGTCGTAAATATCGTTCCCTCTCTAAGGTCTTCATTTATGCGAAGTTTTGCTGCGATCCTGCCGCGTTTGTTCTCGACTAAAGCGTAGCAGCCTTCTTCTAGCTCCCTCTCTCTTGCGATATCAGGGCTTACTTCTATTAGCGGACCTTCAATGCCAGCGCCGTACTCTAGCGGTGAGCACTCTCTTGTCATCGTACCTGTGTGGTAGTGATAGACCTTTCTACCTGTTGTAAATAAGCAAGGATAGACCTCGTCTGGCACTTCGCTTAGCGCGCCAGTTCCGACTGGATAGCCATCTGGTATATTCATCCTAGCTCTAAATTCAGCCTCAACCTCTGAGCGTTTGTTTTTATCATCAGCATAAAGCACCGGCACTAGACGGAATTTACCGCTTGGTAGCATTGATTTATGATCGGTGTATAGGACTGGTGTGCCTGGATGATCTTCATCAGGGCATGGCCAGCTGATACCGCCAAGCTTTTCAAGTCTGTAGTAGCTGATACCGCCAAAGAATTTAGGCATTAGCTTTCTAAGCTCGTCCCAAACCTCTTCTGCGCTTAGGAAGTCAAATCCCTCAAGTCCCATTACTTTTGCGATGTTGCAAACCACTTTCCAGTCAGGCTCGACACCAGCTACTGGCTCGCTTGCCTTTCTAGTGCGCTGAACGCGGCGAGATGTGTTGATAAATGTACCATCTTTCTCGCCCCAACCAGCCGCAGGTAGGACTATATCGGCTTTTTGAGCGCTTTCAGTGAAGAATAGATCTTGTACGATAAAGCAGTCTAGGTGATGTGTAGCGTGGACGAAGTGCTCTGTCCAAGGGTCGCTCATGACTGGGTTTTCGCCGTATACGTAAAGCACTTTTAGCTCGCCGCTATCCATTTTATCAGGTGCATATGTGAGCTTGAAGCCTGGTACTGGGTTTAGCTCAAAGTGCCAAACTTTGCGTGCTTGCTCTTGTGCATAAGCGCTATTTACTGGGCCTGCTGGGATGACGTTAGGAAGTGCTCCCATGTCGCATGCGCCTTGGACGTTGTTTTGGCCACGAAGTGGATTTACGCCAGCACCTTTTTTGCCTAAATTTCCTGTTAGTACAGCTAAATTTGATAGTGAAAATACGTTTGATGTGCCGTCGGTAAACTGAGTGATACCCATGGTGTAGCAAATAGCCGCAGTGCCAGCCTTGCCGTAAAGTCTAGCAGCCTCAATGATGAGCTCTTTTTTCACACCAGTCTCATGCTCAAATCTCTCAGGCGTGAAGTCTTTTACCGCCTCTTTTAGATACTCAAAGCCCTCAGCGTACTTCTCTATAAATTCGTTGTCTTGTAAATTTTCAGAGATTATGACGTTCATAATCGTATTTAGCGTTTTGATATTTGCGCCAACTGGAATTTGTAAGTAAACGTCGGCTTTTTTAGCCATATCTGTGCGTTTTGGATCCACGACGCTCATCTTCGCTCCACGCTCCAAGCCCCTTTGCATCTGCATAGCGATGATAGGGTGGCACTCACTTGTGTTGGTGCCTATTAGCAAGAACACATCTGTATCAGTCGCAAACTCAACAAGATCATTTGTCATTGTTCCGTTTCCAAGGGTGCTGGCAAGACCTGCCACTGTTGGAGCGTGTCAAAGACGAGCGCAGTGATCTACGTTGTTACTTCCTAAAGCACGAAAGAATTTTTGAAATACATAGTTGTCTTCGTTGTTTGAACGAGCAGAACTAAAGCCCATGATAGAGTTTGGTCCGTATTTCTCGACACTGTTTTTAAATGTCTTTCCTAAGAATTCATAAACCTCATCAAAACTTACCTCTTCAAGTTTGCCGTGTTTATTAAACTCACCATTTAATTTTCTCATCATAGGTTTGGTTAAGCGTTTTGGAGAATTTACAAATTCCCAACCAAACATTCCTTTTAAGCACAACTCACCGTCATTTACATGATGGTTGTCTGTTGGCTTTGCATCAACAATCCTACCGTTTTCCACGATAAGATCTATGCCACAACCAGTTCCGCAATACGGACAGGTTGTTTTAACTACCTTTTGCATAGTATTCCTTTCGAATAATATTTCACGATTTCGCGTTATTATATTCCTTATAACATAAAATAAAATTTTTGTCAAGAGCTCTGCAAAAAATCGCACATAAAT
>NZ_CALACG010000386.1 GCF_937890585.1 uncultured Campylobacter sp. | reverse complement strand
CTCTTAAAATAGCGCCTTTTTACTTTTAGTGGTAGCCATTGCTCTTTTTCGAATATCACATTGCGCTATTTGCCTTAAATTTGTAACTAACAGCTTTGGTTACAGCTACTTTTTAGAAATTTAAAACATGCAAAATTTGAGTAAATTTGATAGAACTTTAAAAACTTCTAGCGATCATCTCTAGCGTTTCGTGCAGGCTGTCGCTGGTAAATGGCTGCCTTAGTATGCCTATCTTCTCGTTCGTTGCCTCGATACCTTCGCCCTTGCAGATCACGACGATGTAGAAATTTTTAAGCTTTTGATATGTTAAAACAGCCTCTAGTATCTCTTTGTCGTCAAGATACTCTTTTTGTATAAAGATGATGTCTGGTCTAAAAATGGCATCTCTTATGTGTAAATTTAGGCTCTCTAAGCTCTTTTGTTTGCTAAGCTTCAGCCCTGTAAAGCTTAGCTCGTGGCTGAGTGTCAAAAAAAGGTTTTCGTCGTCGCATGCGATGATCGCATTTTTGCCAGAGAGGCTCGGGATATCCGTGTTTTGCTGCTTGAAAGTCCCACTTTTTGGCAGTGGTATGCTGATATTTATGTCAAAACCATCGCCACTTCTAGTGATTTTTGCATTTAGCTCTTTTGCTAGCTCACCAGCCTCTCTAACGAGCCTCTCATTTGGGTTTTTTGGGGTAGCGTCGCACTTTATACGGATGTCAAAATGTATCAACTGCAAGCTGTAGCTAACGAGGTTAAAGGCGATCAAAAGCTTAGCGTCGTTCACTTCATTTAGGTAAAATTTGCTTAAATTTTTGATCGCGCCTATTAGCTTGTGTGCTTCAAAGCTTAGATAGCGTGGGTAGTTTGGGTTGTAGTTAAAGACGATGGCGTTATCTCTAGTGGTTGCGTCCTTAAAAAGTGCCTCTAAAAAAAGCTCCATTTGTGCGATAAAATCAACATTTTTCATATCACAAGCATCCCATCGCCATAAGAGTAAAATCTATACTTTTCACTAACCGCCGTTTCGTAAATCCTCATCGTCTCCTCAAGCCCTATGAAGCTAGTAACTAGCATGATCAGCGTTGATTTTGGCAGATGAAAATTTGTTAAAAGGTAGTTTTGTCTGATAGGTCTATTATTTAGATTTAAAAATAGCTTGCAAAAGCCGCTTGGCTGCTTGCTTCTAGCAAATTCTTCAACGCACCTAGTCACAGTCGTGCCAACGCCAAGGATAGGCTTATTTGAGTTTATGATCTCTTGAGCTTTTTCGCTTAGCTCGTAAAACTCAGAGTGCATTTTGTGGTCATTTATGTTTTGGCACTCCACACCCTTAAATGTCCCAGCGCCCACGTGAAGCGTGATGTAGGCGACCTCGTGTTTTTCCTTTATTCTCTCTAACATCTGCTCGCTAAAGTGCAGACTAGCTGTTGGGGCTGCGACTGCGCCGCTATTTTTGGCAAAAATGCTTTGATACCAGCTCTCATCGTCCTTTGTATCAGCTCTTTTGATATATGGTGGAAGCGGGACGTGACCGATCTTTTCTAGCTCGCTAAAAAGTCGCGCCGTATCTAAAATAACGCCATTTTTGGTGAAATTTACCATTCTTGAGCCATCATCATTTAGCTCCAGTACATTTACTTTTATATCATCAGCGAAATTTAAAACGCTACCGACACTTACTCTGCCCCTTATATAGACGCTAAATTTATTATCGCCAAGTGGTTGATTTAGCATCACTTCGCAGGCTCCGCCACTTTGTTTATGTCCTAAAATGCGGGCCTTAACTACCTTTGTATTGTTAAAAATGACTGCTGCGTCCTCTGGGATGAGGTTGGCAAGATCTTTAAATTTATAGTGTTTTATCTCTTTTGCTTTTTTAAAATAAACAAGCAATCTTGCCTCTTCTTTGGGCAAAATTGGCTCTTTTGCGATGAGCTCACTAGGCAAAAAATAATCATAACTTGAGATATCGTTTATATCACTCATCGTCTGCGTCGCTGTTTGTATCGTTATCTTGTTCATCGTCGTCGCTTTTACCGGCTCTTTTGGCGACTATTATTGAAATTCCATAAAGTCCGATGAGTGGCAGTGCCATTAAAATTTGACTTATAACATCTGGCGGTGTGACGATAGCTGCAAAGATGAAGATGACGACTACTGCGTATCTGAAATAATCTTTTAGCATCTTGTCATCGACAAGTCCTATCTTTGCTAAGAAAAATGTAATGACTGGCAGCTCAAATGAAATTCCAAAGCCGATTAGTAGCTTTGTAAAAAAGCCCACGTACTCGCCGATACTTGGCAGTGCCGTAAAGAGCTGACCGCCAAAATTTACCAAAAATGTAAAGCCAAGTGGGATGACCACGTAGTAGCAAAATGCCGCCCCACACGCAAACATAAATGAAGCAGAGAGGACAAATGGGATCACATATTTTTTTTCATTATCATAAAGTCCAGGTGCGACAAATAGCCAAAACTGCCAAAAAATGATAGGCAAAGCAAGCACCAAACCAGCAAAAAAGGCGACCTTCATCGCAGTGAAAAATGGCTCTTGAATTTGAGTAAAGATGATGTTTGAGCCAGCTGGCAAGACCTGCTTTAGCGGCTCGCTCATCCATGCAAGCAGTGGATTCCAAAATGTAAAACAGATGCCAAAACAGACAAAAACGCTTACTATGCTTATAAAAAGCCTCTTTCTAAGTTCGATCAAATGGGGTCTTAACTCTTCAAACATTACGCCTCTTTTTTATCGTTTAAGATCGCATCTTTAACTAAATTTGTTGGATTTTGTATATTTTCTACCGTTTTTTTCGTGTCGCTTACGACGTTTTGTATGCTTTCGGTGACGTCGCTTGCGCTTTTTTTGATCTCGTCAAGCTCTTCAAATGTGAGCTTTTTACGCACGCTTTGCGCACTTTGAGTTATGCTCTCCTTGTATTTTTGAGCGTCTTCTTTGAGCTCGGCTATCTTCATCTCTTGATCAAAAGTTGATTTTGCGTCGTTTATACCTTTTTTAAACATCTTTAGAAATTTGGCGATCTGCACCATAGCGCTTGGCAGCTTGTCAGGGCCCAAAACTAGCACGGCGATCACGGCGATGACCAAGATCTCAGAAAAACTCATTCCAAACATTTTTGCCTCTGTTAAATTTTATTTAAGCTTTGTATTTTATCTTGACTTTGCTCAAATTTTGATAAATTTAGCCCTCGATAAAGAGTGCGATCTCGTCGCTTAGTAAGAAATTTGGGTTGTAAAATTTGCCATTTTTAAAGAGTAGTTTTTCATTTTCTACAAGTAAATTTGCCCTTTTTTTCTGAGCTTCGTTTAAGCGCCCAGCTTCCACGCCCACGACGCTTCTAAACCCTAAAAATATATGCTCTCTTGTTAGCTCGCTTTGGCTTAAAATTTCTCTTTCTCTATGCGTTGGCTGAGCGATGTAGGCGTCTATGCTACTTTTGGAGTAGTATCTGGTGGCGTCCTTAAAGCCCACGCTAAAAGCCCCAACGCCAAGGTAGTTTTTGCCTTGCCAGTAGCCAAGATTGTGCTTGCAAATTTCTCCGAAATTTGAAATTTCATACTGCTTAAAGCCAGCTCTCTGGATCTGCTCTATCATAAATTTAGCCAAAGTGTCGCTATCCTTTTTATAGCTTTTTTTGCCAGCAAATGGGGTGTTTTCTTCAAGCGTGAGCGAGTAGGCGCTTAGATGTGTGATAGCAAGGCTTTTTAGATTTTCAACCTCAGCCAAAAGGCGCTTTTTGGTATCAAATTTAGTGTCATAGATGAGGTCTAAATTTATGCTCTTAAAGCCAGCTGTATGGGCATTTTCAACTGCTTTAAAAATTTGCTCCCTGCTGTGAATACGCCCTAGAAATTTAAGCTTATCTTCAAAAAAGCTTTGAGCACCAAAGCTGATGCGGTTTGCGCCTAAATTTTTTACATGCTTTAGCCAGGCTAAATTTGCAGAATTTGGATTTGCTTCAAGTGTGATCTCAGTTTCTGGAGTGCAAAGTGGAGCTAAAATGCTAAAAATCTCATCATAAAGCTTAGCATTTACCGCACTTGGTGTGCCGCCGCCAAAAAAAATGGTTGAAATTTCTTTTACATTTTGGCTTTTTAGCTGGAAATTTAGATCAAGGCAAAGCGCTTTAAAATAGGCGCTAACCTTGCTAAATTCGTCATCGCTTGAGCCAAAGGCGCAGTAAGGACACTTGCTCTGGCAAAATGGCACGTGGATATAAACTTGCAAATTTCTCTCTTTTTTAAATTTTTGCGATTATAAGAAATTTGGCATTTAACGCAGTTTAAAAGTAGCTTTTTTGCCTTATTAGCTCGCTTGGTAAAAAGCCAAAAGTGCCTTTAAAAATTTTTGCAAAATGCGCTGCATTTGTGTAGCCAACGATGCTGGCAGCCTCTTTTATGCTGATATCATTTTGTTTTAAAAGGGCAAATGCCAGCTTTAGCCGCTCTTTTGCTAAAAGCTGATAGATCGTATCTTTGAAAAAGAGTTTAAAATTTTTCTTAAGCCAAAAGTCATTAGTGCCGCAAAGATGGGCTAGCTCTTTGATACTTGGGGGATTTTGCATGCGAGTAAGCAGAATTTTCTTAGCCTTTAAAAGCACTTTTTCTTCGTCACTGCTAAAATAAATTTTGTTATCTTTTAAAGCTTTGCTCTTGTAGATAAGCTCTAAAATTTTTGACTCTATAAAGATCTCTCTCATCATGCCATCATATAAATTTGTCGTTTCAAGCTCGTTTAAAACGCAAATTTGATCCTTATCTTTTTTGTATTTTATAAGATCAAATTTCTCTTCAAGCCTAAGCTCACTAAAAATTTCAAGCTTATTTGCGTAGTTTTCTTCAAAAAGCAAGGTTTTGGTTTTATAAAATTTATTTTGATATTCAAAAAGAATTTCCAAAATCACAAACTAATATTTCAATTACTCTTTATCAAGG
>NZ_CALACG010000385.1 GCF_937890585.1 uncultured Campylobacter sp. | reverse complement strand
TGAGTAAAGTTAAAGGACTAATCAAATCAATAATCGGCACGGATGCCATCGTCGCTATAGACGCTAATGGAAATGAAAGAACTCTAAAAGCAGGCGACGTGATATATGACAATGAGGTCATAAAAGAGCAAGATGGTGTAAAGGTTGAGGTGCAAGCTGTGCAAACTCAAAATGAAAATGCTAGTGATAAAGCTAGCAAAGAGATAGCGTCGCTACAAGAGCAATTATTAAATGGTAAAAATATCGCTGATCTTGAAGAGACTGCAGCTGGTGGTAATGCCTCAGCAGGCGGTAGCAATAGCGGAGATGGCGTGAGCCTTGGTGCTGCTAGCTTTGCAAATGGTGGCCACTACTCAAACGTATATGCAAATTTTGGCGATCTAGCTTCTCAAGCAAATGCTAGCGCAGAGGCTCTAACAAATGTAAATGGCGCTGCTAGCGAGGGCTTTAGTCTTGATACACTTGCGGCTGCGATAGATAATGCCTATAATATACTTCCAGAAACGCTAGAAGTATCTGTCACATCAGTAAATGATAATAGAGTAGTCGGAAACACAGACGAATCAGTAAGTAGACATATCGATGTTGGGGATAATATCCTAGAACACAGCGCATCTGAAAGAACAGGCCTACACATCACAAACGACAACGCTCCAACTTTAGTAGGTAAAGCTTCTACTATTAGTGTATTTGATGGCGAGGGTGAGAATGCACCACTACTTGGCACAACAACTGCCGATAGTGACGGCAACTGGTCATATACACCTACTTCACCTTTGGCTGATGGAGATCATAAATTTACCATTGAGGCTAGCAAAACAGCTGTAAATGGCGAAGAGCTAAAAGCTACAAGCACGCAAGAGATCACTGTTGATACAGTAAATAACCAGCTAACCATTGATAGTATTAGTACAGATCAGTTTGCGGATCTAACAAAATTTAACATGTTCCGTACTCCTAATAGCGAAACTAGCCACATAGATGATAGCGTTCTTGTAAATAGTTGGAGCGACGTCGATTTTAAGCCAACTGTCTCTGGTAAGGCTGAAGCCTTTGCTGATGTTCGTATAGAGGTTTGGATGAAGCCTGCTATATGGGAGCTAGATACTGCGGTAGATAAACTAATCGGTAGCTACACTGGCAAGGCCGATGCTAATGGTAACTGGGCTATCGAAGATGTAGACTTTCATGGTAAAAGCTACCTTGATCATGAGTATGAGATCAAGGCTGTTTCTAGCGTTGATGAGGCTGGCAATACCTATGAGGCGGCCGGTATGACATTTCATCTACCAGTTCCAACACCACCAGAAGATCATCTATAATCTTAAATTTAATGTGGAGAGCCTTTCTCCACACTTTTACTTTATTTCAAATAAATTTTACTACATTTAACAATATATGCTATCATTCCATAAATTTTATTGAAGGATAAAAATGAAAAAATTTCTACTTTTAGGAGCTGTTTGTTCTATGTTGTCTGCTGACGTTAAAACTATCCCTGTAACTCCAGACGTGATAAAAAATTACGATCAGATCGTTGATATAAGAACTCCATCTGAGTGGCAAGATACGGGCATCATCGCAGGTGCAAAGACTATCACTTTCGACCCAAGTCAAAAAGAGGCATTTTTTGGTGAGCTATCAAAGGTGGTCGACATCAAAAAGCCTATCGCACTTATTTGCAGAAGCGGTAGAAGAAGTGCGGCTGCAGCAGCTGCTATCGATAGTGCGGATCTAAATATCATAAATTTAGACGGCGGTATGGGCAGTTTGATCGAGCAGGGCTACAAAACTACACCATATAAAAAATAAGAAAA
>NZ_CALACG010000384.1 GCF_937890585.1 uncultured Campylobacter sp. | reverse complement strand
TGAATTTAGCATATCCTGAATGAAGCTTGATAGATAAAAGCTGCCAGCAAGGCCAAGTGGCGCAAGCGTTATAAGCGTCCAGTATGAGCTAAGCGCCGCCCAAAATCCTCGCCTTTTGCTAGCTCTGGTGACTCTCAAAACGACATATTCATAGTCGCTAAAAAACATAGCCGAGGTAAATATCATCGCCACAAAGCCAACTATGCCTAAATTTCCGCTATTTTGGAGGAAATTTTGCAAATAGTTTGAGATGATCTCTTGATTGCTTGGCAGCAGCGCTGAAAATACAAAATCTTGAATTTTGGCGTAATAATCCTCAAAGCTAGGCAGTTTTGTAAAGATAGAAAACGATATAAGAAGTATCGGTATGATCGATAATATCGTATGAAAACTAAGGCTTGATGCGTAGTGGAAGAGCTCTTTGTCCTTAAGCGTTGGGAGTAAATTTAAAAGCTCTTTTAAGCTTTGCTTACTTAAGGACAAACGGCTCATTTATCAGTTGTCTTCTTCAAAAAGTCTTTCATAGTGAGCGTCGTAGTTGTTGATGTGCTCGCTATTTAGCTTCCAAAATACAGTGTCTATGTCGCTAACTCTTGTGTAAAATGGCAGCTGATAGTACTCAACCTCGCCACTTTTAAACTCTTTTAGCACCTTAAAGCTTTGACAATCAGCAAAAACGCTCCTACCGTCCATCGCGACAAAAATAAGACCAGCTGCACTTTGAGCGCACATCTTTCTAAAGTCATCTCTGCTTGGATTTGGCTTGTACTCGTAGCTTAAGTATGCTCCGATAAGGTCTGGGTGGATAAATATCATATTAGGAAACGCGCCTGTGATCTCTTCGTAAATTTCTTTATTTGGCACGACGATTAGCGAGCGGTTATAAAGGTAGTTTAGCACGACTATGTCGCCGTTTGCAGGCGCGATACCAGGAAGTGGAAGCGCTTTTTGCTCAAGTAGGTCAAATACCTCAAATCTCACCTTCGCAAAGCCAGCGCCCTTTGAGACAACGCTCACTCTTGCGATGATAGAGCTATCTGTGTCAAATTTATGAAGCACGACGCCGCTTGATCCGATCAAAATTTCTGGGCTATCAACTATCGTTGCTGTGCCATCGCCTTCGACGCTAATGATGGGAGTTCTATACTCGTTTAATGAAAAATCAGCTCCAAAAGCAAAGCCAAAAAACAGCGATAAAATCACGATTATACGTTTCAAAAATATCTCCTAATATTAAATTTTCTAAGCGATTATAGCCTAAAATACTTTATCTTTTGCAAAATTAAAGCAAGTTTTAGTTAAAATCCCACCAGCTTTTTAAAAGGACATTAATGCCTCGTATCTTTATAATTTTTGCAATATTATGTATAAATTTATATGCCGTAAAGCCCAGCGTTGAGGAGCTTAGCTGGCCAAGTGGTAGCAATTTTTTAAATTTCCTAGAGACAAATAAAATCCCACTTTCACTTTACTACAACCTCGCAAGCGAAGATCAAGAGCTAACAGAAGAGATCATCGCCGGC
This sequence comes from uncultured Campylobacter sp., assembly GCF_937890585.1. Taxonomy (GTDB): domain Bacteria; phylum Campylobacterota; class Campylobacteria; order Campylobacterales; family Campylobacteraceae; genus Campylobacter_A. The sequence goes on along the minus strand of NZ_CALACG010000384.1, from coordinate 3,047 downwards.
ACAAAATATCAAATTTACAAAGACGATAACGGAGAGGTAAAACAAGCTCTCATCCCCGTTAGTGACGAGCTTCAGATACATATTTATAGAGATGACAAGGGTAAATTTCAGCTTGAGTTTATCCCGATCTTATACCAAAGCGAAGATAAAGTTTTAGCCCTAAAAGTCGATAAATCAGTCTCTGAAGATATCTTTGACTACACTGGCTCTGGCACGCTAGCACTTGGCTTTAAAGAGGTTTTTAAAGGCAGTGGGATAGACTTTAGAAAGATAAACAAGGGCGACACGATCGCTATTATTTATAACCAAAAACTACGCATGGGGCGCTCTTTTGGCACGCCTGAAATTTACGCAGCGATGATAGAGACTAAAAACAAACGCTACGTGATGTATAAATTTGAAGATAAATTTTATGATAAAAACGGCAAGAAAAATGACAAATTTCTACTCGTTCGTCCTCTTGCAAACGCTAGGATCACATCAAATTTCACTCTAAAAAGATGGCATCCGATCCTTCAAAGATATAGAGCGCATCTTGGCGTTGACTACGGCGCTCCAAAAGGCACACCTATCAAGGCTGCAGGCGACGGCACGGTCAAATTTGTCGGACAAAAGAGTGGCTACGGCAGAACAGTCATCATCTCTCACGCTGGTGGCTACGAGACGCTTTATGCTCACCTAAATGGCTTTGCAAAGGGCATAAGAAGCGGTATGAAGGTAAAACAAGGCACGCTAATAGCATACGTTGGCACAAGCGGCATGAGCACGGGCCCGCACCTGCACTTTGGCCTATATCTAGGTAGCAAACCGATCAATCCAGAAAGCGCTATCAAGGTCGTAAAAAATATAGAAGATAAAAAAGAGTCAGCCAAATTTAAAGCAGTCGTTAGCAAGAACGACGAGCTCATAAAGAGTGCTTTAGGCGAGGATAAGGTATATCATAAAGTGGAATTTTTCCCTAACGTAATAGATTTTTAAAGGTAGACATTGAGCCAAGAACTAGAAGAAGCAAAAGAGCTGATAGATCAGCACTTAGATGAGACTTTAGAAGATGGCGAGCTCTCTGCATACGAGCTAGCCCAGCACCTAAAAACACTTAAAAAACACGACGAAGAGCTTTTTGCCCAGTATCTTGAAAAGCTAGATCCTGAAATTTTAGGTGACGTGGCGATAGAGCTACCTGATCACATGCTAAAAGACGTGATCGACACGCTCCCAGCTGAAAAGATCGTCGAAGCACTCGAAGAGCTAGAGAGTGACGACGCGACTGACCTACTCCAATACATCGAAGATATCGACGAGGACAAGGCTAGAGAGCTTTTTAATGAGCTAGATAAAGAAAACCAAAACGAAATTTTAAGACTTAGAAGCTATGATGAAGATAGAGCTGGTGCGCACATGCAAACAGAGCTCTTCTCAGCTCATCTTGAAGAGAAGCTTGGCAGCGCAGTCTCAAGGCTTAGGCGTGAGAAGCAAGAAGGCAAGCTTGAAAACATCTCGCAGCTTTTTATCATCGATAAAGACGGCGTTTTGCAGTATGCCATCCCGCTTGAAGACCTTATACTATTTGACTTTACAAAGACACTTAAGCAAAACATCGAAACCGCAGATATCGACCAGTATAAGCCACACGTCGCAAACGATATGGACCTTATGCAAGACGTTGCAGACATGGTGCAAGACTACGACCTAAACGTTATCGCAGTTACAAGTAGTACTGGTGTATTGCTCGGTCGTATCACGGCTGATGATATCCACGACTACATCCAAGAGAGCGCAACTGAGCAAATGTATAACCTAGCCGGTGTTGATGACGAGTCAGAAGAGGACGATACGACGCTATTTAAGGCAGGTCGCAGCCGTGCAGCGTGGCTAGCTATAAATTTACTAACAGCGATCTTTAGCTCCTCTATCATCGGACTTTTTGATGAGACGATCGCAGCCTACGTCGCACTTGCTGTGCTTATGCCAATAGTTGCCTCAATGGGTGGCAACACTGGCACGCAAGCCCTTGCCGTTACGGTTCGCCGTTTGGCACTTGGAGAGATAGAATTTAAAGATGCAAAGAGCGTTTTAAAGCGTGAGGTGACGATATCGCTTGTAAATGGTCTCATCTTTGGCGTCATCATGGGTATAATCGCCGCCGTTTGGTTTGACAAAGCCATGCTTGGCGTGGTTATCGGCCTTAGTATGATCACAAATTTATTCTTTGCAGGCTTTTTTGGCACGATCATACCTTTGATGCTAAGGCGCTTTAATATTGACCCTGCTGTTGGTTCAGCCGTCATTCTTACAACTTTTACAGACGCGATAGGATTTTTTAGCTTTTTAGGACTTGCAAAATGGATACTACTATAACAAATTTAGAAATTTTACCTCTTGGTGAGTCAAAATACCTAAAGCCATTTAAGATGAAATTTAAACAAAATGGCTTGCAAAGAGAGTGGGACTGTGTCAAGGTGATGAATAGCGTTAGCATTTTGCTCTACCACGAGGAAAAAGAGGCATTTTTATTTGTCAAGCAGTTTCGCCCAGCCGTTTGGTACTCACAGGAAAAAGAAAATTTAAAAACTAACGAGCAAGGCTTTACCTACGAGCTTTGCGCAGGGCTCATGGACAAGGGGCTAAGCGAGGAGCAAACCGCTAGAGAAGAGGCATTCGAAGAGGTCGGATATGAGCTAAAAGAGATGGAGCGCATCACGATGACTTATGGCGCTTTTGGCTTTGGTGGCAACACTCAAACGATGTTTTACGCAAAGATCAATGATAGCATGAAGGTAAATTCAGGCGGCGGCATTGACGGCGAAGATATCGAGCTAGTTTTTATAAAACGAGAAGATATGATGAAATTTGCCTTTGACGAGAGCAAGGTAAAGGGCTTTGGACTGATATTTGCCTACTTGTGGTGGGAGAAATTTAAAGGCTAAAAAGAGACCTTTTTGATAAGCGCAAAGACAACAACCGCCACAACAAAAATGCCAACTAAAATAATATAATCCGACATAAGAAACCTTTACGTTTAAAATTTGCACTATTGTAACTAAAAT
>NZ_CALACG010000383.1 GCF_937890585.1 uncultured Campylobacter sp. | reverse complement strand
TTGCTGCACTGCTTGCCAATCTAAAGCTTTTTAAGTTGTTATTGACAAGCCCTGAAAGCATCGCCTTTGTCTTCATTAAGATATTGCACTGCGACAAAGATGCGTTTAGCTTTAAACAATCAAAAGGCAACATCATTAAAATTTGGCGGTATCCACCAAGTGAGAGCGTCAAAATCGCCGATGATGCTTTTAGTGTTGTCATTGCCACGTTGAAGCCGAAAAAAGCAGCTACACTAAAACCTATTTTTTTAACTAGGTCTTCATTACTTCGCACAAATTCGGTTATTTTTTGTATAAATTCCGTGATTTTTTCTACTCCTCTTTTAATATATGGTAAAAAAACCCTACCAAAACTTACACTAAGCTCATTTAACGCGTTTTTCATTAGTTGAATTTTATTTTCCGTAGTATCACTTCTTGATTGAAATTCCGCTTCCATTGACCCAAAGCGTTTATTGTCACCACTTAGTGCCATAGCCTTATCAAAGTTCTCTATCGCACCAGTTAGCAAAGAAATATCATCCCCAAAATTTTTGCCAAAGATAGTAGTTAAAACGCCAGTCTTTTTCTCTTTTGGGACTTTTGAGAGTGTATGCAAGAAGTCCGTTAGCGCTTTTTGTGGATTTTTTAAAATTTGTGCTTTTAATTCTTTACCGCTAAGCCCTATGCTTTTAAATGCTTTTTCGAGATCGCCACCTGCTTTATCGGCGTTATTCAATACTGTAAGCATTGAGTTTATTGCCGTTGCTGCTACTTCTGGCTGCTTGCCAAGAGCGATAAAACTACTCGCAAGTCCAGCTGTCGCATCTGCACTTAACCCCATATCTTTTGCATTACCTGCGATCCTACCTACTGCATTTACTATCTTGTTTGCCGTTGATGCTGAGTTGTTAGATAGGTGGTTTATCGTATCTCCAAGCCCTCTAACGCCATCTACACTCATATTAAAAATATTCATAAGTGTTGCCATGTTATCGCCTGCTTCTTTGGCGCTCATATCAAAAGCAACTCCCATCTTTGCCGCCGTTTGTGTAAAGTCCATTAAATTTTCTTTTGCTATGCCAAGCTGTCCGCCTGATGCTGTTATTGATGCTATCTCATTTACGCTTAGCGGTATATCGCGGCTCATATTTAAAATTTGGTTTGAAAATTCCTTTAACTCATCTGGCGTTTTAAAATCAACTACTTTTTTTACATCTGCCATCGAGCTTTCAAAAGCAATCGCACTTTTGATCGGTGCTGCGATCGCTGCTACTGATGCCACGCTTGCGACGATCTCGGTTTTTAAATTTGCTAGCTTTTGCTTTGCCTCGTCCATATCGAGGCGGATCTTGGCTTTTGTGGCTCTTTGCAGGTCTTCTTTTAGCTTCGCCATTTGTGTGTGAAAGCCTGCTTTTTGAAACGGCTCAACTTTTAGCTTTTGCAAGGCTGTGTTATACTTTTCTATGCCTGATTTTATGTTTGCGTTTAGCTTGTCGCCTAAGCTTATAGTACTTCTATCTACGGCTTTTAAGATATTATTTAGCCCCTTAAGCTCCATGTTAAAGGTTAATGTTGCTTCTTGTGCCATATATTGCCTTTTTATTTTGATATTAGTAAAATATTAGTGATTTTTATACAAGGTGGTTAAAATGGATTATTTAGGCGCTCTTTTGGCTGGGTTTATGCTCCCTATCATCCTCATGGTCGGTGGCTTAATCGCTTGCATGTTTTGGTACATAAGCGTGCCTTTGCTTGTGCTTTTTATCATTGCTAAAATTTATAAGAGCAAGAGCAGCAACGCCGCTCTTTAGTTTTGATTGATGCGTTTTGCAATCTCAAAATAATCTACAAATTCGTTAAATTCTAATCCCATAACGTCGGATAGTGTAAAATTTAGGGAGTGCGTGATTAGCGCAATCCCCTCTATTAGTTTTTTACATCAACCCCCATAAATCCGCTTATCATCTTGCTAAGCTCTACCCACTCGCTTATCGGTAGTGAGTTGTTTCAAACTCCAACGGAGTAAATTCTAATTCTTAATAAGGTGCAAGCTGGGCGATTATACTGATTAGTTTCAAACTCCAACGGAGTAAATTCTAATGTGTTTGGCTCTTCGCTTATCGTCTTTTCGATGCGTTTCAAACTCCAACGGAGTAAATTCTAATCTAGATTTTGCATGCGTTCTTGATCTAGCTCGGCGTGTTTCAAACTCCAACGGAGTAAATTCTAATGTAGAGCTTCACATTGAAAAAGAGGAAGGCAAAGATGAGGTTTCAAACTCCAACGGAGTAAATTCTAATGCCACATCTCATAGATTAGAGCGATACAAACTACGTTTCAAACTCCAACGGAGTAAATTCTAATCCGTCAAGTGTGATCACTCAAGGCAATCCAAAGGGTTTCAAACTCCAACGGAGTAAATTCTAATAAACATCGAGATCGTTATTTTTACTTCGTCTTGATAGAGTTTCAAACTCCAACGGAGTAAATTCTAATACATTTTGGCAATGCAGGGGGCATTAAGCACGGAAGCGTTTCAAACTCCAACGGAGTAAATTCTAATAATATAGAAAAGAAGTAATCAAAAGCTGGGACGCCTAGTTTCAAACTCCAACGGAGTAAATTCTAATACTGAATGGATAAATTCAGTTATTGACAGGGCAATGTTTCAAACTCCAACGGAGTAAATTCTAATTCTTAATAAGGTGCAAGCTGGGCGATTATACTGATTAGTTTCAAACTCCAACGGAGTAAATTCTAATGTCAAGCCGTTCAAGCTCGCACTTATACCGATGAAAAGTTTCAAACTCCAACGGAGTAAATTCTAATTTAATATAATTTTGAACGTTAGGATTTACCATTTTTTGGTTTCAAACTCCAACGGAGTAAATTCTAATACTTCTTTATATTCGTGTTTTTTCAAAATATTGACGTTTCAAACTCCAACGGAGTAAATTCTAATATAAGTTAGAGTAAGGAACATACTCGCCATTTATCAGTTTCAAACTCCAACGGAGTAAATTCTAATGTAGTTATATAGCACCTTTGATTTTGTGATAGACTTCGTTTCAAACTCCAACGGAGTAAATTCTAATTAATTATTGCGTCTAGTATCATATCTATCTAATTGGTTTCAAACTCCAACGGAGTAAATTCTAATTGCATCATTTCGCTTATATTCAACAACTTTTTGGTGTTTCAAACTCCAACGGAGTAAATTCTAATCTTACTTCATTATCGTCGTTGCTACCATAAGCTGTAGTTTCAAACTCCAACGGAGTAAATTCTAATATGCTATCATACCGCCTGAAGTTGGCGGATTTTACAGTTTCAAACTCCAACGGAGTAAATTCTAATTTCACTCTACGCCTAAGATGATTTATGATGTTTATGTGTTTCAAACTCCAACGGAGTAAATTCTAATAGCACCAAAAAGCCTATTTTATAGGCATTCTGGTGCAAGAAGTCTATATTTATTCGCCTTAAATTTGACTAAATTTTAGCTACATATAAATACGCAAAGCCCTAAATTTCAAGCATTTTAAAATCTTAAAAAACGCTTTATCAAAATGCGATTTCACTCCCACCTAAATCCTTCATAAGGCGCATCCTCGCAGATGCACTTCTTGAGCTTATTTGCCTCGCGGCGGATCACCTGCCTCCACGTTAGCTCCCTGCCACCCACTGTGAGCGTCTCACAAAGGCGCGAGATCATCTTTAGCTCGATCTTTTGCACGGCATCGTTGCTAAATTTTATCCTGCCGGCGTCCGTTTGGAAGTCTTTTGCGGTGATCTCCTTTTTATTTAGCATATTAAATATAAGCGTATCGCCCAAGATCGGCTTAAAAATCTCCGATAGATCGAGATGTAGGCTCAAGGCTCGGTAGTTTGGCTCGTGCAAAAAGCCGATGCGAGGATCTAGCTTGGTCTTGTAAATTTCGCTTAGGCAGATGTTGTAGATGCGCGTATTTACGTAGCTTATGAAGCTGTTGATTTTATCAGCGGGCGGGCGTTTTGAGCGGACGGCAAATTTAAAGCTTCGCTGATCCGCGATGATCTCGTTCCACTTTTCGTAGTAGAGCTTTTGAAATGCGCCCTCTACCGCCATGATAGCAGGCACGCTAGTGGCCGCATCTAGTGCCTTTAGGTGTGGCTGTGCGTCAAATTTAACGCCATGCTTTTTGCAGTTTGCAGCGTCATTTATGATGTGGGCTCTAGTTATCTCGCGCGCGATATATGCACGTTTGATCGGATCATCAAAAGAGCGGAGCTGACAAAGCAACACAAAGCCGCTTTTATTTACAGAATTTGGCGTGTTTGGGTAGAAATCCCGCGAAAGCTCTGATACGGACTAAAGATGTGCAAAAGGACGTTATTATCCGCCAAAAACGCGATGGTGTAGGTATCGATCTGCACTTTTGCCAGCACGTAAATTTCATCGATCGCGTTTATCGGCAGGATCTTGCACGAAGCTCGCTCGCCTGTCTCGTCAAATTTTTCAAAATAGATATTATTATCTTGTCTATAAAGCCTGCCTGGACTAAGTATAAAGTGCGTCCTGTCGCTCTTTTGCATATTTGCTCCTTAGCTAAATATCGGACTATTTTTGTCTACGCCGATGACGATGCGCTCGGAGTATTTTAGTGAGTTAAATGTGTAGATCACGATGGAGTCAAGCTCGTCTACGCACTCTTTTTGTAGTGTCTTGCTTAGCTTTTTAAAGTCGCTCTCGCGGATCTCGCCCTCATAGACCGAAAACTGCACGCGAGGCAGAAATTTCTCGACCGCTTTTCTGATGCGATTTGCGTTATTTCGCTCTTTTTGCTCGCGCCCTGCGATGTCGTAAAAAAGTATCACATACATGTCGTCTCCTAAGCAGTGCAATAGTCGCGATATGCGCAGTTTTGGCAAAAATTGCCCTGCGTAAATTTGGGCGGCTTTTTTAAATTTGCAAGCGCGCTTATCTCGCCTAAAATTTGTTCGATCAGAGCGAAATTTTCACTGCTATCTTCCACTAATATCACCTTTTTACCGCTTATTAGTTTGCCTTTTACCTCTTTTAAATTTAAGCCAGTTTTTAAAAGATAGATGTAAAAAAGTAGCTGCATCTTGCCTGCAAGCTCGTTTTTTAGGCTTTTCTTATACTCTGTGATGAGGTAGTGACCGTGCTGTTTTGAGAGTTTGTCAAATTTAAGGTTGCCAAAGGCAAATTCTTGCAGATCTTGCTCTTTGATATCAGCCAAAGCCTTGCCCATTAGCACGTTTTCGTCTTCTTGATCTGCGTGGATCTGATGCGCGTAAAGCCACGCCTCGCGCTTACAGGTGACGTAATAATTCACAAGCGTGCCAGTGATCTGATCTTTTGAGAACATTAGTCAAATACCTCGTCCTCAATATCTAAATTTGTATCTTTTTTAAGCCCGTAATCCGCGCTATAAAAATAAGACGATCCAAATGGCAGATAAAACATATCTTTTAGTCCGTTTATTTGTTTTAAATTCGGCATTAGCTTATTCATATCTTTTAACGTTACATTTATGCTAAATTTCGACAACTTTCTGATGTGGTTTTTAAAAAGATCCCTTATGGTAAATTTCTCATTCGGACTATTTTTGATCTCAAAAATTTTAGCTTCAAAATCTTTAATGAAATTTTCTTCAGGCTCGATTATTATGGTTTGTTTGTAGTTGTCGTTCATGATATCCTCGATTTTTTGATTTATATTTTCAAATTCCAGCTTTTCTATCTCGCTTTTTATATGCAAATTTTCTAGTTGATTGCTTATCTTTTGAAAATACAAATTTGAAATTTCTAAAATTTCGCTCTCTCGCACTTCTTTTTGCTTAAGATCGCTCAAAATAGCCCCGCTTACTTTATATAAATCGCCGTAAATCAAATTTGTAAATTTGCTTATTTCGGGAAAGATGTATAGCTCGCCGCGGATTTCTCCAAAATGCCTATTTACGCGCCCTGCTGTTTGTATGATAGAGCTAATAGGCGAGACTTCGCGAAATCCAACGTCAAAATCAAGATCCACGCCAGCTTCGATGGACTGCGTGGAGATAAGTAAAATTTTGCTTGCAAGTGGATCAACTTTGCTTTTATCTATCGCACATCTTACAGCCCTGGTAGTAGCGCGCTTGTGATCATCATACATATACCCGTTTAGGCAAAAGCAGCTAAATTTATCCTTTAGTTTTGTAAAAAGCTCTTGCGCTTTTTTGATCGTATTTACGACGACTAGAGTATTTTTATCGTTTGCAGCCTTGCAAATTTTTTCTAAAAGCTCATCTTCGCCGTCTATATCAAGCCATTTTATGACGTATCTATCCTGCTTTGAAAAATAGTCTAAATTTGAAATTTCTTTAAAATTTTCGCTTTTTATGACCGGCATCGTCGCCGACATAAATATAAAAACAGTACCAAGCCGCTGCGAAAGGATCTCGCAAAGCAGGATAAAATCTTTTCTAAAGTTATATGGGATCGCTTGAGCCTCGTCGATGATAACGACGCTATTTTTTAGCTGATTAAATTTAACATTATCTTTGTTTTTATTGCCAAATAGCGCAAATATCAGCTGATAAAGCGTAGTTACGTTTATCTCGCCGCTAAAAGACTCCATTAGAAATTTGATCTTTGAGTATCTATCCTCATCGGTTAGATTTTCTTCGCCTATCGTCGTTTTGTGGTGAGCCTTACTGACCAAAATATCGCTACTTTTATAAATTTTCGCGACTATATCGTAGGTTTGATCGATTATAGAAGTAAAAGGAAGTGCATAAATTATGCGAGATTTGTTAAATTTCAATGCAAAATTTAATGCCGTCAAGGTCTTGCCGTAGCCCGTAGGCGCAGTCAAAGTAAAAAGCTTGTAGTTTTCGTCAAAGTTATTTAAGACAAAATTTCTAAACGCGTCTCTCTTTTCATTTGGCGGCAAATTTTGGATATCACTCTCTAAAACATCTATCGGTATATCTTTGCTTTGCTGTTTTGGCATGCTAAAGATAGCTTCAAATTTATCGTTATAAATCAAATTTGAATATAGGCTTTTGAAATTTATA
>NZ_CALACG010000382.1 GCF_937890585.1 uncultured Campylobacter sp. | reverse complement strand
GTATATTTTAATAAATATTAAATTTCATAGAAAGGATAAAAAATGGAATTTTTAATGGTTTTGATGTTTTTTATCGCTGGTCTATTTTTATTGTTTAGGCCGGAAAAAAAGCAGGCTGTAATGGGGTTTGGTATTGCTGGAATGGTTGTGCTTATTGTGATGATGGCATGGGTAAATAAATTTGCCGTTTTGCCAATGGGAAATTTTTAGGAGCAGGCAATGAATAATGAAAAATTTGCATGCTGGGGTGATGACGAAAAGAGATTTTTCAATCTCTTTGCAGCTGCTGCCATTGCGTTGATCGCACTTCCTGTTGGCATTGCGTGTCTGATACTTGGATTTGGCATGGGCGATAGCCCTTGTATCATGTGTTGGCATGAGAGATTTTGCATGGTGGCGATCTCTTTTATGGCGCTTATCGTTGTACGTTATGGCTTTAAGGTTAGGTATCTGGTCACAATCCTCTTTTTAGCGTGCCTTGGGCTTTACGACGGTTTTTTGCATTACAGCCTAGACGGCACAGGCGGCGGATATCTTGATATAAAGCAAGGCTTTGGACTTGAAATTTTAGGCGCTCATACGCAGTTTTGGGTTGTTGTAGTACACTTTTGTGTCATTATCTTTTTAGGTGTTATTTTGATGCTTGGTAAAAATGTTGGCAAGATCATGCAAAATAGCGAAGAAAACGCATACGGAGTTGTTTTACCAAATTTCTTATTGGGAAAGATAGCTGTGGCTGTTTTTGTGGTCATTATGGCATTTAACTGCATTCAAGCTTTTATAACAGCTGGCCTACCACCATATCTAGCATCAGCTACGCCTTCTCGCATGAGCGCTGATCCTTCTAAATGGTTTTGGGAGCTTGATCACTGGAATGAACATGAGATAGACTTTCGCGAAAGCTGGAATCCAAAACTACCAAATTTACCAAAGTAAGGATATGGAATGAAAATTTTAAATTTAATAACACTTTGCACTTGCTTGGCATTTGGTGGAGAGTTTGATCTAAATGCAGCAAATGGTGCAGTTACAAATCTAACTCCACTAAAAAAAGCTGGACAAATAGAGCTAAAACTAAATAATAGCAATCCAGTTACAGGTCTTGACTATGATGAGGAGAGCAAAAGTTTTTTGGTCGGCACACTAAAATTTGAGCTTTACTCTATGGATGAAAATTTAGATCAGATAAAAAGCTATCTAAGAAGCACGCCTGATTGGATCATACAGATGGAAGATACGGTTGGTGCAAGCTTTTTTAAAGGTTCTCTTGGGCTGATTAGCTATAACAAAACGTATGAATTTTTCAAATTTATGCCAGATCAAAGCAAGGATGATGCAAATAAGGCGTGGAGATATTTGCATGATGGCTATGATAAATTTAGCCTTGATTTTAAGGACCGATACTACACAGTTCGTGCAAAACAGCAGTATATCCTCTCTTGGGATCACTCTGACTTCTATGGCGAATTTTTTATAGCAAGCGTGCCAGATGACATAAAGCAAAGTTGGAGTATTGCTAGTTTTAGTGATAGCGATAACCTTTTGTCTACAGAATTTATTCCGAGCTTTGATGAGAGTCTTGGCGTAAAAGAGGGCAGGGAGATAAATGACTACTATATCACAGGAATGGATGCGCAAGGCGAGTTTGTTTATCTGCTCTCAAAGCAATACTCAAGTATCCTAAAGCTCGATCCACGTAGCAGAAAGATCGTGGAGGTTTATAGCTTTGAAGGTACGAGCGATGCCCATGCGCTCGCTATTAAAGAGGGCAAATTCTACGTCGCATCCAGAGAGGACGGTGTGAATAAAATTTTTATTTTCGAGAGATAAAATTTAAGCCGTCTTGCGGGCGGCTTTTATTTCTTTAATTTCTGCAAAAAATCAATATCTTTATTGCTGTTTCTTTTTTTAAAGCTTTCTAAAATTTTCTTTTCGACTTCCGGCGACCAATATATTTGTAGATTTTCCTTCGCTCTGGTTATTGCTGTATAAAAAATATTATGCGTTATCATTTCATCAACTTCGCTACTTATTACTACTTTTACGGTTTTGTATTCCAAGCCCTGTGCTTTATGAATTGAAATGGCGTATGCCACATGGAACGGCACGATAGTTTCTTCATCATTATTTTCAGGATTCCCCTCCTCATCAGCCGTTCCGTATTGATTAACATAAAATTTTATCACCGATTTATCGCTATTCTCCAATAACTCAAAATCATACTTTTGTGCATCTAGTCCAGTTATTGATTTTTCAAGTTCGATGCTAAACCAAATTCGTTTTTCTGCAAGCTCAATATTAACAATTTTTCCTTTCATATTATTGTAAATAAGCGGTTTAAATCTTTCTACCTCATTAAACAAAATGGGATCGCCGATCTTATATCTATGAAGACCCCATTCTACAGCTTTTGCTTTATTGGTTTCTTGTAAAATAGTATTTAGGTTATTAATACCATATAATCCATCGTAATTAAGACATAAAACAATCTCATCATCACTAGCTTCAAAACTTAAATCTTCTAATTTTTGCGAATAGCTTTCTCTTTGTAAAATTTCACTAATACAATCACCAAAACTTCTTACTTCACCCCAGAGTTTTAAAAGTTTTTTGTCTTTTGTTCTATATGTTTTTTCTAATGTAAAAGTTGCTTTATTAAGAAAACTCTGAGCGGTTTTAAACCAATTGCCAAATGATATCGCTTCTATCTGATATATGTCTCCTACTAAAAGAATGAGCTCAAACTTTACTTTATTGAGTACTTTTTGCATATCATCATTGCTTATTGTACTACATTCATCGATAATTAGAACATCGCATTTTGTGTCTGTACCCGCTATTAATTTAGCGACTGTTTTAAATTCACTATTTAGGCTCGCAGTAATACGTCTTTTTAAATTATCTACAGCAGTATTTGTATTGGCTAAAAATATTTTACTATTTTCTTTAAAAAATTGTGATACGTAATCGATTAAAGTCGTTTTGCCAGTACCGGCTGCGCCATAAATCAAGGCGACTTTTGATTTCTCAAATAGATTAATAACAATATTTTCTTTTTCTTTATCATCAATTAGCGTCGAATTTTTCTTTATCCACTCTTCTGCAGAATTTGAGTAGTTTTGAATACCGCTCTGTGTCAATTTGTCAAGCCCATCAATAATTTCGATAGATTTTTCGACATATTCTTTGATATAAAAGTGACTTTGAAATTCCTCAATTCTCCTACCAGTATGCCCTTTTGGATTCTTTTCGTTTCCTGTCCATAATTTTGAGTTAAATTGAGATCTTAGATTATCTATATTGTTGAAATTAAATTCCTTTTTATCAACAAACAGGCTTCCACTATTTTCAATCCTACTTTTTACTGCTCTAGCAAATAATTCATGTTCTCTTCCACTTGTATCTATACATTCTAACAAATCATAAAAGTTAGGATTGTGATTTATTAAAGATGTAGCAAACGGCATTTGCTCAAATGGGAGGCATTTTGAATTTAACTCCAAATTTGACAAGCATCTATCTTCATTGTTTGGAAGCTGCTTTTTTATTACTTGATTACGTAAGTTGTGTAGTAAATACCTAATTGTATTTCTACCATCTTCGGTAACTGCCTTTGCCTTATCTAAAATATCAAAAATATGCGAAACTTGTCCTTTAGAAATAATGTTTCTTTTTATATCTTGGTAATCATAGCCATCAATCAAATCGACTAAGCTAATTTTCTTCCGTGTCAAAAATTGCATTAATTCTTTATATTCGCTTGTTCTATTTATTTTTTGACTACATTCAAAAATCTTACCAAAATTTTGCAGTTCAGCTGGTCTAATAGAAACTTCCCAACTGTCAATGATTTTTACCTGCAGTGATTTGTTTAGAATTTCTATATTTTCATTACGAATCCATAAATTGACAGCATAATTATCAAAAATTCTAAATTTACAAAATGCAATTAGTTTATCAAATTTACTAAAATTATCTACTGCATTAACAAATGTTACTTCATAATACATTTGTCCTTTTACAATAAATGGCTTTATTTTTGTTATGTAGTAAACACCGTTTTCTTTATAATAATTATTTAAAATACCCTGATTTTCTAGTTTCTCTGCAATCTTTTCATAATATTCCATAAATTTCTTATCTAAATTAAGCGGGAATTTGTCAAGATTTCTAAGTACTTCAATCTTATATCGCTCTCTTAAAAAATTTTTACACTCTACCAAATACATAAAATACTTAAGCATTAAACGTTCAGATGAATTTTCAGTAAGTGTATAATGCGAGACAGATTTATCTAAAAAATTATGGAAACGAATTAAAAAAGTAAAATTTCCGCCCTTTGATTTGATGTATTTAATAGCATTTTCATTAATTGTCTGCTGATACTCATTAGTATCTATTTTTTCTTCGCCGGAGTGAATTTTTTGAAAAATATACTCTACTAAATTTCTAAGCTGAGATAAGATAACTTGACTAACGAATCCTCGTTCATCACACAAGTTATTATTTGCAAGATTTTTATCTATAATTTCACAAGTTCTTAATATTTGGTCCTCAAAATCCATGTTTATTCCTAAATAAAGTATTTACGTATTTTATCGAATCTTTTAAAAATATTTTTAAGATATTTTAAAAGGTCGGACTTTCATCCGACCCAAGTATCAGAAAAAGGGAGAAACTAAAATATATATACCGCGCCAAGCACGATAAATGCTCTTAGGCAAAAACCGCCGATTAAAACACCATATTCATTATATACACAGCTTTTGATACCCTCGCTGCATCCGCATACTGCTCCGTCTTTTGTTACACCACATCTTTGTAGCATAAATTTACTGCCACCAATTAGCGGTAGTACAAGACCAAGCACTATAAAGCCTATCCAAAACATCGGTGCTAGAGAGCCTGATACTATTTTAGTTATGCTAGCCATGCCAGCAGCTTCGTTTCTAACGCTTGCAAATAGCATCAATAGGGCAAAAATTTCAAGTGCCACCAAAATAGTGTGAAATTTATGCAACTCATGGCTTAAAACGCCACCACCACTTAGCACAGATATAGCGTTTGCGCTAAGGCCTGTTGATATGGCTGAGATAGTAAATAGTATCGGTAGCCATATGCTTGCCCAAAGTGGGATCGCTTTTACTACATATAAAAGTAGTCCAGTATATCCCATCACTCCAAGCGCTAGCATTGAGCCAAAGCTAAGCATCATATCGCAAATTTTAGCGCCTTTTTTGACTTGTAAAAGCACGAGTACGCTAACTATTATGAAAAATGTTAGAAGATATGTGCCGATACTCATTATAGAAACTGGTCTTGTGTAAAGACCTATGATCTTAGCTGGATTGATCGCTGCGCTTGGTGCTAGGTCAAATAGCAAAAGTGCAGTTCCAACTATAACCGCTATTGGCGCGAGCAAAAATCCAAATTTGTAAAATTTCTCATCTAGTTTGCCCAAAAAGCCTTTGTAGGCTAAAGCCGAGCACAAAAACGCCCCAGCACCTAAACCACCTAAAAAGAGATATATGACTATGAGCCATCCCCAAGTTGTTTGTTCCATTATCTATCCTTTAACTCTTAAAAGTTAGAAGAGCTCTTGACTGCTCTATCTCGTTTTCAAGATATAAATTTAAAAAATCAGCAAAGCTCACATAAGCTTCTAAATTTGTAGCTTCCTTACAGCGAGAGCTAAATTTATAAAACCACTCAAACGGATGAGTGCGGATGAAGTCATATTTTTTATGTAAAATTTCATCCACTTTCTCTTTTTCGTCTGCTTGTAAGGCATTGAAGCTTAGAAAGTAAAGGTATTGCAGCTCGTATCCGATGAAATCATCTGGAAATTTATCAAACTGCTCTTTACTAAGCTTTAGACCAGAGCTCTCATAAAAGCTTCGCACCTGCATGGTCTTTTCACCAAACATCGTTTTATAATCAAAATAAACCGACTCGTATGGCTCGGCCTTTGGGTGTCTTGGCCCTACAAAAAGCCTGTTAAATTCATATCTTAGCTCGTCTAGTAAATTTAGATCATCTTTACACTTATTTAGCCAAAGTATGAAGTCGTGATTTTTAAATTTATCACTAAAATTAAGGCTTAGGCTTATGAGCTCATCTAAATTTTGCTCTCTAAGCTCCACTAAGAAAAATCGCCTTAAAAAGTCTTCAACACTAAGGCTAACGCTAAGCTTTTCTTTGACCTTATCCATCTTTTACTCTTTAGTGTATGAATTCATTTCGCTTCATTCTTGGATAAAAGCGGATGTTTGGCTTGGTAAAGAAGTGTTTAAAGCCTGGCATCTCTTTTTGCATACCAGCGCTGTCGCTGACGTTGCTATCAACTAGTTTTAGTACTCCACACGGACAGCCCGCCACACAAGCTGGCTCTTCGCCACGCTCAAGTTTTTCAGCGCAGAGGTTGCACTTTTGAGCTTTACCGTCCTTGCCTTTTGTGATAGAGCCATAAGGGCAAGCCATCAAGCAGTATCCACAGCCTATGCACTTATCATGAAGTGGCTGTACGACACCATTTTCTAGCTTGATATATGCCCCAACTGGGCAGACATCCATACAGGCAGGCTCATCGCAGTGGTGGCAAGAGTGAGTTATAAAGATCTCTTTTTCTATGCTATCTTCATGTATCATAAGGCCATCAACATGTCTCCAGTTTATATCTGGATCTTGGTTGTGATAGACTTGACATGAAATTTCACAAGCCTTGCAGCCTATACAAAAGTTATAATCAAATAAAAATCCTTGTTTTCTTTTCATCTTAGACCCCTTTACATCTCTTGTTTAGCTGCTTTTTTTACTTCGCAAAAGCTAGCTGTATAGGTTGAGCCATTTCCTAGGTCACTAACGCCATCAGAGCAAAGTATATTTGCCCCAGTTCTTGATTTTGTCACTTTTACCCAGATGTTGTTCCACGCATAGACTATGCCTGGGTTCATTTGATTTGTCTCGACTGCTGTAAAGACGGCTGTTCCTTTTTCGTTCGTTGCCTCAACTGTGTCTCCGTTTTTGATACCGCGAGCCTCCATATCTTCACGTGTCATAAATAGCTCAGCATTGCCTTTAATGATAACCCTTTTTAGGATATAAGGCATATTGCCCCAGTTTGAGTTATCTTGGAGCTGAGTACCTGGCGTCATGAAATAAAGCGGATATTTTTTGAGATAGTCTTTACCAAATTTATTGCTCTTTTCATAGTAGTCCCAGTCAGTTTCAAGGTCTATTACTGGATGATATCCTGCATCTTTAAAGGTTTGTGAGTAAAGCTCGCATTTTCCACTCTTTGTACCAAATACTAGTTTGTCTTTTGGTGCATAAGGGTAGTACGGGAACTGATCTTTCATCGTTTCAGGCGTTCTAAATGGTTTGATCCAGCCGACTGATTTTAGTTTTTCATAGGTGATGTTTTGTTTTTTGGCAAATTCTGTATCCAAAAAGCGTCTGCAAACTGTTTCGCTATCCCAGTTAAAGCACTCTTCTGTATAGCCCATCGCTTTTGCAAGAGCGTTGAAGAACTCTAAATTTGTCTTAGCTTCGCCAAGAGGTTTTACACTTTGAGCGTTGTAGCATACGTATCCAGAAATTTGGTCGTTTTGGATATCCTCACTCTCCATAAATGTAACACCAGGTAGCACATAGTCAGCATAGTCGCAAGTATCGATATCATATGGATCAAGAACAACTAGGAAGAAGTCATCGTCCATTATGCGTTTTTTGATCAAATTTGTATTTGGCGCTGTTACCATTAAATTTGAGTTGTAGTTGATACATGCTCTAATGACAGTGTTTATAGGCTTGTCAAGATATGTTGGATTTTCTTTTTGTATGCCTTTGCCAAATTCTATATAGCTTACTTGCTGTCTTTCTATCTTTTTGCCATCTTTATCTTTTGGAGATAGGTCTGGCATACAGTTGTCGAAATTAAAGCAGCCTTTTACATGCACATATGCCCAAAAGAGTCCGCCACCAAGCTTTGTCAAGGAGCCAGTTAAAACTGGTAAAAATGTAACCGCACGAACAAGTCTTGCTCCGTTAAAGTGTCTTTGTCCGCCGTCGCCGTGCATGATAGCTGGTGCTTTTGCGTGAGCGTACTCTCTAGCAAAGACTTTTATCTGATCTACACTTGCTCCGCACATCTCAGACAGTTCGCCATAGGTGTAGAGTGAGCACTCGTGCACTAGATCTTCAAAGCCTGTTGTATATTTTTCTACAAATTCATGATCATATAGATCTTCTTCTATCAAAAATTTGCAGACCGCTAGACAAAATGCAGGATCACTAGATGGTTTTAGCTGGATAAACATATCAGCTTGGTTTGCTAGTGGAATTCTTATCGTATTTATAACGATGATCTTTCCGCCTCTTTTTTTAACGCGGTGAGCAAATCTTATCCAGTGTACGGCCGTATAAGCTTCGTTTGATCCCCAGCTGATATACATATCACTCTCATCGATCTCAAGTGCATCTTTTGAGAAGTCAGTACCTATAACGCTAGGAGTGCCTGCGTATCTTGGCCAGTCACAAGGGTTTCTAACAAGCCTTGTAGCTCCATATTTTTCAAAGAAATTTCCCGGTGCAATAGTTTTTGAGATATGTCCTTCGTTGCCAGAGTAGACAAACTCAGTCAAAGCCTCTCCGCCAAATTTCTCTTTTATCTCAGTTAGCTTTGCAGCTATCTCTTTTAAGGCTTGATCCCAGCTTATCTTCTCCCATTTTCCCTCGCCTTTTTTACCGACTCTTTTCATAGGGTGCATGATGCGGTCAGCGTTATATAGGTGCATGGCATAGGTGTGACCCTTGACGCAGACTGTGCCTTGCGTTAGAGGGTGTTTTGGATCTCCTTTTATGCTTACCATTTTGCCATCTTTGATCTCAGCGATCATCGAACAGGCATCACGGCAGTTTCTAGGACAGGTTAGGTAGTGGTACTCTACATTTTCCTCGTTCTTATAGGATTTTGGTCTAAAATCCACCTCAAATTGCTCCATACCAAATAGGCTAGGAGCTGTTCCAGCTGCTGCCAGAGCTGCTCCGGTGCCTTTTAGGAAAGAACGTCTTTGCATGTTTTCTCCTTAAATTTGATGGCTATTTCATCTCAAAGATAAAAACTTTATTCTCTTTGCCTTCTCGTGAGAAGATGTAAAATTTATTATCTTTGATCGCTAATGCTCTTGGGTTATTTACCCCACTAAAACTAAATGCCTCGTCTATCTCTTTGGTGGTCAAATTTAACTTTAAAATAGTTGAGAAATTTTTGCTTAAAAGATAGAGTGCATCAGGCTCTGCGTCGATGCCAGTAATATAATAGTTGTTTAAATTTCTACCCTCTTTGAGCTGTAAATTTGCTCCTGTTTTTGGCACAAATTCTTCTAAGATCATCTTATCGTCGCCGTCAAATATAGCGACACTCCAGTAGTCTCTAACGTCATTTGGCACGCTAGCTGTGAAAAATTTATTCTCACTTTCTAGGTAGTCCCAGCCCAAGACATACTGCTGTTTTGATCTGATGGTAGAAAATCTGCCCTTGTTACCAAGGTCATTTAGCTTCCACGAGTCATATCCAGCCAATAGGTGCCTCCACTGGCTATTTTGCTCGTCTTTGCTGAGGTTGCTAGCTGGCTCATAAAAGACAAAAGTCTTGTTGTAGCTTATCATGCCAAGCTCATTTTTATACCAGCTAGCTCCAACTGTTGCTTCCATTTCCATTATAAAATGGCGGTCATGTTTGGCGTAGCTAACTGGCTTTAAATTTTCATCTGCGATGTAAAATTCGCTGTCGTTTGAGACAAGAGCGAACTGCTTTTTGCCCTCATCATAGTCAGCTCCAGTTATTGCATTATCATTTTGCAAATTTAGAGTGAGTGTACCTTTAAGGCCTAGCTCTTTTACGTTTTGGATAGCTCCATTTTTGCTATCCATGTCAAAGCTAAAACCAAAAGCAAGGCTTGCTAATGCGATAAAAAATATTAGCTTTTTCATCTTTTACTCCTTACTTTGCTAGGTCTGGAAGCTCAGGGTTCCAGTCAAATCTAAAGTCAAGCGAGCTATCCCAGTGGTCTTTTTCCCAGAACCATTTTGAAGGATCGATGCTCATTCTAGGTGGTGTGCTAGATCCTAGATATGGCGGTGGACCAGAAGCTATAAAGGCTTGAACGCAGTTTACAAGTATGATCACGATAAAGACCAAATTTGCAAATTTGCCAAGCGGTAGGTAGCTTAGAAAGTCGCCATATTCGCCATTTGAGCTTTTTTGCATTATAAGGCCCAAATTTTTGCTAAACAAAAATATAAGAGCTAAAAATATGATCACACAAAAATCAACAACCATAACCCAAAACTGAGTGTGGGCACCTAAAATTTCAAGGCCAAAACCTTGTTTGATGTCAAGATAGCCTCCAAATGTTCCATCTAGGCTGTAGTGGATAAAGCCATTAAATATGCCCCAGCAAGCCATTAGTAAAAGTGCTGCTAGATAGCCAGGCTTTAGTCCGTACCTGATGATGAAAAGCGCTATTAGGCTAATAGCTATCATCGTGATCCTCTCGGCCCAGCACATTATGCAAGGGTTATCACCTAGCCCAAAGCCAAGCACTAAGCAGGCGATACCAACTGGAAGTGCCACAAGAGCGGTGATGGCTAGTGACATAAGGTTGAAAAAGCCTTGTTCGTTTGCTGGGATTTCATTTTGTTTCGTTTGCATCTTGCCCTCCTAAAAGTTGCCTATTGGCAAGACTACCCATAAATTTACGTAAAATTCTAGTGCAACTAGTATCACGCACCCTAAGGCCAAGCAGGACGTTGCTACTTTTTTCATCTGCGGCTTTATGTATAGGATAAGACCGCTTATCAAAAATAGCGTCAAAATTAGAAATTCCATTTTGAGCTCCTTTTTCGTTAGTTTTTAAACTCTAAACATGTTTATATGAGAAAAATAATATAACTATATTTATTAAATTTAGTTTAAAATATATATTTTTATAGCTAATTTTTAC
>NZ_CALACG010000381.1 GCF_937890585.1 uncultured Campylobacter sp. | reverse complement strand
TGCTAGAGCATCTAAATTTCAAATCAACCAAAAATTTACGCGCAGGCGAGTTTGATGAGATAGTAAAGGGCTTTGGCGGCGTAAATAACGCAAGCACGGGCTTTGACTACACTCACTACTTCATAAAAGCTTCAAATGAAAATTTAGACAAAACGCTAGGTCTTTTTGCCGAGCTTATGAAAAATTTAAGCCTAAAAGATAAAGAATTTCAGCCAGAGCGCGAGGTGGTGCATGAGGAGCGCAGGTGGCGAACAGACAACAACCCTATGGGATATCTCTACTTTAGGCTCTACAACCACGCATTTATCTACCACCCATACCACTGGACGCCGATAGGTTTTATAAAAGATATCGAAAACTGGAAGATCGCTGATATAAAAGAATTTCACTCTACATACTATCAGCCAAAAAATGCCATTTTGATGATAAGTGGCGACATCGGCAAAGACGAGGCATTTAAGCTAGCTAAGAAAAACTTTAGCGGCGTAAAAAACAAAAGAGCCATACCAAAACTACACTGCAAAGAGCCTGAGCAAGACGGCGCAAGAAGGGCTATCATCTACAAAGATAGCCAAACGCAAATGCTAGCTATCGCTTATAAAATTCCAGACTTTAGGCATGCTGATCAAGTGGGGCTAAATGCGATAAGCGAGTATCTAGCCACTGGCAAAAGCTCTATCTTACAGCAGCGCCTTGTCGATGAGCTAATGCTTGTAAATCAAATTTATGCTTACAATATGAGCTGCGTTGATGAAAATTTATTTATATTTTTAGCAGTTTGCAACCAAGACGTCGAGGCTAGCGTGGTTGAGGCTGAAATTTTAAAGATCATAGATGATCTAAAGAAAAAGCCAATCGACAAAGAGGACGTTTTAAGAGTTAAAAATTTGATAAAAACGGACTTTATCTACTCATTTGAGAGCGCAAGCAAGGTGGCAAATTTATACGGCTCATACCTTGCAAGAGGTGACATAAAGCCACTTTATGAGCTTGAAAAAAATATAGATAAGATAGATGCCAAGCTTTTAAAAGAGATAGCAAATAGATATTTCAATGAAAAAACTAGCACGACAATAATCTTAAAAAAGGAATAGACGTGAAAAATTCGCTTCAAGGTGCGATGACAGCACTAATTACGCCATTTAAAAATCAAAAATTAGACGAAGCCAGTTTTGAAAAACTGATAAAAAGACAGATAAAACACGGCATAGACGTCGTTGTACCAGTGGGAACTACTGGCGAGAGCGCGACTCTAACGCATGATGAGCATAGAATTTGCATCGAGATCGCAGTAGATGCATGTAAAGGCACAAATGTCAAGGTGCTCGCTGGAGCTGGTAGCAACGCCACTCACGAGGCAATAGGTATCGCTAAATTTGCCCAAGCTCACGGCGCTCACGGCATCCTATCAGTCGCTCCTTACTACAACAAACCAACTCAAGAGGGGCTTTACGAGCACTACAAGGCCATCGCAAATAGCATAGAAATTCCGGTGCTTCTTTACAACGTCCCAGGCAGAGTTGGCGTAGATATCTTGCCAGCGACTGTTTTTAGACTTTTTAAAGATTGCCAAAACATTTACGGCATCAAAGAGGCGACAGGCAGCATCGATAGATGTGTCGATCTGCTAGCTCACGAGCCTGATTTGGTGGTCATTAGCGGTGAAGATGCTATAAACTACCCTATCCTCTCAAACGGCGGCAAGGGCGTGATCTCGGTCACGGCAAATTTGCTCCCGGACGAGATCTCAAATTTGACCCACTTTGCGCTAAAAGGCGAATTTGCGCGCGCAAAAGCCATAAACGACGATCTTTATGCGGTAAATAAAATAATGTTTTGCGAGAGCAATCCGATCCCGGTCAAGGCCGCTATGTACATCGCTGGGCTCATATCAAGCCTAGAGTACCGCTTGCCGCTTTGCGAGCCGAGCGCTGAAAATCTCAAAAAAATCGAACAAACCATAAAACAATATAACATAAAAGGATTTTAATGAATTGCGAAAACGAATTTAAAGGCAAAACTCTAGTAATCAGCGGCGGAACGCGCGGTATCGGACGCGCCATCGTGGAGGAATTCGCCGCAAAGGGCGTAAACATCGCCTTTACATATAACTCAAACGAAGAGCTAGCCAAGACCCAAGCCGCCGAGCTCGAGGCGACGTACGGCATAAAAGCCAGAGCCTACGCACTAAATATACTAGAGCCCGAGACCTACAAAGATCTATTTTTAGAGATCGACGCAGACTTCGACCGCATAGATTTTTTCATCTCAAACGCTATCATCTCGGGTCGTTCGGTCGCAGGCGGATATACGA
>NZ_CALACG010000380.1 GCF_937890585.1 uncultured Campylobacter sp. | reverse complement strand
GCCACTTATTCTCTCGTAGCATAGCTTTAAATGCGCCCTCTGCCGCGCATGTTGGAGATGTTTTTGAATAAATTTAGAGCTTGCAAGAGATTTGTTTTTGATTTGCCTTATAGATAAATACTGCAAAGCTCAAATTTTACTAGGCTTGCTACTTTAAATTTTACTTCTTTTGCACCGACAAACTTAAAAAATAATCCTTCGCAAACCTTTGTTACTAGCTTCAAAGCGAGAAAGAGTTTAACAAATTTAAATTTGATCAAAGCCGCATAGTCAAAATTTATAAACAGCCATAAAAGCTAAGTCAAATTTAGCCAAGTTTGCTTTGATTTTTGCTTCTTTGTTGCCGACAAAACCAGATTGCCAGTCCAAAGCCAAATGGCTAAATTTAAACCCACACACCAAAATATAAATTTAAATTTAATGCCCGCCCTAGCCTAAATTTATAAATTTACTCTTAAAAATTTAGTTTTTACATAAAATAATATGCACTATTTTATGTAAAATAAAGCAAATTTAAAGCCCACACATTAAATTTAACGCACAAGCTTTAAAAATTTGTTTTAAATTTAAGCCAAAAGCTCTTTTGCGATCACGCTTATGCGTTTTGCCTCAGCGCTCGCTCCGATCTCATCTTTTGCCATTTTCATCACAGCACCAAGATTTTTACCAGCTTTTTGGATGATCGCCTCGATCTTTGCCTTTAGCTCCTCGTCACTTAGCTGCGCTGGCAGATATGCCTTGATAAGGTCGATCTCGCCCTGCTCTTTTTTGGCTAGATCCTCTCTCTCGCCCTTTAGATAAAGCTCAACCGAGTCAGCCCTCTTTTTGATCTCCTTTTGAAGTAGCGGAAGCACAACCTCGTCGGTCATCTCGATCCTTTGATCGACTTCGACCTGCTTAAGCGCTGCATTTAGCGTCCTTAAAGTGTCCCTTTTAAACTCATCTTTTGCCTTCATAGCCTCTTTTATATCAGCTAAAATTTGTTCTCTTATGCTCATTTTCTCTCCTTTAAGTTTTTGAAATAATAACTAAAAATTTGTGATAATTTCTTGAAATAAGCCTTGCAGATAAGCGGCCCCGACACCCTCTCTAAGTCCATCGTCAATAACTATAAATCTCGCTTCTTGTTCGCTTAGTAGCTCTTTTAAAAGTAGCGTCCCAGCGATAAGTGGAAATTTCCTATCCTTGCCGACCGCCACATTTGCTGCGCCCTCATCAAGCTTTAAAAGCTCGCTTATAAAGTGGTCAAAGTCGCTCATTTTAAGTTCAAAGCCATTTATCTTTTTGGCGTCATAGTTTTCATAGTTTAGCCCAAGTTTTAGGGCTGCGATACTTGTTGGCACGCCAGAAGTTAGGGCGATAAATTTATTATCCAGCGAGCCTAAAAACGCCCTCGCCTCTTTAGTGTAAATTTTTGCATTTTGCTCAAGTAGCTTGAAATTTTTAAATTTCTCAAAAAATGTGATGATGCCAAATTTAAAGCTTTTAAAATTTCCATCTTCGCTGATCTCAGAGCTCGCTCCACCGATATCAACTATGCTAAATTTCTCATCTAGCCCAAGCCTTTTAAAGGCGTTTTGAACTCCCAAAAATGTAAGTTTTGCCTCAGCTTTGCCGTCTATTAAATGAAAATTTATATCAAATTTTTCTCTTATCTCGTCAAAAATTTCTTCGCTATTTGACGCCACTCTAAATGCCTCGGTCGCAACCGCCACACATTTAAATTTGGCAAAGTCAAATTTGCTTTTAGCCTCCGCTATCGCAACAAAAAGCCTATTTTTAGCCTCCAAGCCTATCTTGCCACTTTCGTTTAAGCCCCTTGCAGCTCCAACTATTTTTTCATAAATTTGCTCGTTATAAAAGGCGTTTTGTCCCTTCTTTACGAGCGCCACACGAAAGGTATTTGAGCCAAGATCGATCGCTATAACCAAAATTTATCCTTAAAAATTTTTGCAAATTCTAACATATGATAATTTAGTATCATTTAAAGTGAGAAAATTCTAAATACTTTAATAA
>NZ_CALACG010000379.1 GCF_937890585.1 uncultured Campylobacter sp. | reverse complement strand
CGACAGACTGGTAAATGCTAAGGCAAATGTCCAGGCAAAGGGGCAAAATATCTTTAGCAAAAGTCCAAACGTCACCGCAACGATCGCTTTAAATGATGGTAAATTTAACGCCGCAGCGCTTAGCAAAATGCTTGATAAAAAATTCCCTGAAAATGAGAAATTTAGCTCAAATTTGAGCTTAGACTACAAAGACGATGTAGCGAAATTTAGTGGCGACTTTCTTAGCTCGCTAGCTGATATAAAGGGCATAGACGGCAGCTTTGACGTGGGCAAAAGCACGCTAAGCTTAAAGCTTCAAGCGGTAGTTTCAGAGCTAAATAAGCTTGCATTTTTAGCTGGTCGCGAGCTTCACGGTAAATTTGCAGCCCTCGTAACGACAGAGGGCAAAGTGGATGATCTAAGCGTAAAAGCCACTTCAGATGATCTTTTTAGAGGAAAACTCGAGGCAAACTACAAAGGTGGCACGCTTGATGCGGTGCTAAAAAACTTCGAAGTCAAAGGGCTAACGCAAACCCTAGCGCTTGATCATCTCTATGACGGCAACGGCGATGCGAAATTTGACTACGAAACAAAGCAAAAGCTCGGCAAATTTGACATCTTGCTAAAAGAGGGTCACCTAGCCAGCACAAATCTCACAAACAATATAAAAATCTTCACCGGCAAAGACATCACAAAAGAAATTTACAAAGACGGCAAAATTTACGGCGATATAAAGGGTGACAACGTCGTATTTAACGTAAATTTAAGCTCTCCAAAGAGCGACATAAAGGTTACAGGCGGCACTTACAATACCGCGACAAAAATGCTTAATGCGCCACTTGTTTGTAGGCTCGAAAAGACTGACCTAAACGTGCAAATTTCAGGCACAACAGACAAGCTAAAATACGACGTCAGATCACAGTATCTTGAAAATAAGGTCAAAAAAGAAATAGGTAGATTTTTAGATAAAAAGCTTGGCAAAGATGATGAAAGCACAAACGGCGAAAAGCAAAATTTAAAGGGGCTTTTAAAAGGGCTATTTTAGATGAAAAAGGCGGAAAATTTAAAGTATCTAATGGGGCTTGGGCACTTTTGTAGCGACATAAACCAAAGTGCGCTTGGCGCGATGCTGCCCTTTTTCATCGCGAGCTACCACTACGACTACGCTACAGCCGCCTCGCTCGTGACCGCCACAAATTTAGCAAGCTCGCTCATCCAACCGCTGATAGGCCGCTTAAGCGACAAAAAAGAGCTACCATACGTCATCCCGCTTGGGCTGCTGCTTGCGGGCGGGGGCATGAGCCTCACTGGCTTTATCACAAACTACTACCTCATCTTAGTTTGCGTGATGATAAGCGGTATCGGCGCCGCGCTCTTTCACCCAAGCGCCGCAAGGATCGTAAATTACGCCTCAAATGCCAAAAATAGAGCCAAAAGCATAAGTATATTTTCTTTTGGAGGCAACGTGGGCTTTGCAGTTGGGCCAATTTTAGTCGCCGTTTTTGTGGGAAATTTTGGCCTAAAAGGGACGCTAGTCTTTATAATCCCACAAATTTTTTTAACACTTTTATACCTCAAAAAGGGCAAATTTATAAAAGCACTAGAAGACAACCACAAAAAGCAAATTTCACAAAAAACAAGCGCTCTAAAAGACGATCTGGGCGCGTTTTTAAGGCTTTGTCTGTGTATATTTCACGCTCGATCGTCGCATTTGGCTTTGCGGCATTTTTTAGCATCTACCTCATC
>NZ_CALACG010000378.1 GCF_937890585.1 uncultured Campylobacter sp. | reverse complement strand
ATCTAGCGGGCAGGCTTCTTTGCTAACGTCAAGCTTCACAAAGGCGTCGCTAAATTTGGCTAGCGTGCTAAATTTATCCCTCGCCATCGCAACTATCGGCACGCCAAAACGCTGCACGTGAGGCAGGATTTTGGTTAGCTCCTCGCTCTCGCCGCTAAAGCTAATGGCTAGTAGCGTATCATCCTTGCCGATCATGCCCAGATCGCCGTGCATTGCCTCGGTCGGATGCATAAAAAAGCTAGGCGTGCCCGTGCTAGCAAGTGTCGCGGCGATCTTTGTGCCGACGTGTCCGCTCTTGCCCACGCCCGTGACCACGACTTTGCCTTTAGTTTGGTATAAAATCTCGACCGCATTTTCAAATTCGCCGTCTAAAATCTCGGCGTTCCTTGTTAGCTCGTTAGCTTCGGTCTTTAGCACGTTAGCGGCTATTTTTATCATCTCGCTCATTTTACGCCCTTACATCAGGTATATGATCGGCACGATGGTCGGATATTTTTTGACTTTTCTAAATATATGCTTGCGGATGACTTGGCGCACCTGCCCCTCGAGTATCCTGCCGTCTTTTAAAAGCTCCTCTTTAACATTGCTTAGATACTGCTCCAGCACGCCCTCCATCTCTTTTCTAAACTCGCCGTCTTGCTTATCGCCCACGAGTCCGTAGCTGATGACGCGAGGCTTGTTTATGAGCTTAGCGCCGTGGCGAGAGATTTGCGCGATGATCATCACGACGCCCGCTTCGGCCAAATTTTGCCTATCGATCACGACGTCGTCTGAAATTTGCTTGTTGATTTGGTTGTCGATAAAGACCTTGCCAGTTTTTACCGTCTTGGCGCGCTTCATGTATTTTTGGCAAATTTCTATCTGATCGCCGTCGCTCATCAGATAGATGTTTCGCTCATCCACGCCACATGCCACGGCAGTTTCTTTATGCTTTGCGATGTGGTTGTATTCGCCGTGAACGGGAAGGAAAAATTTAGGCTTTATCAGGCGCAGCATCAGTTTTTGCTCCTCTTGCGCGGCGTGACCGCTCACGTGTATCTCGCTAAAGTCCTGATACGCGACGCTAGCGCCTGATTTGATGAGAAAATTTAGCACCGTCGAGACGCTGCTTTCGTTGCCAGGGATCGCTTTTGAGCTGATGATGATCTGATCGGTCGGCTTTATTTTGATGTATTTGTGCTCATCCGTAGCCATGCGGTACAGCGCGCTCATCGTCTCGCCCTGAGAGCCGGTGGTGACGATCAGCACCTCGTTATCTTTAAATTTGCCGACTTCGTTAGCGTCGATGAAAATTTTCTTATCGAGCTTGATGTAGCCAAGTTCCATCGCCGTGTAGAGGTTACGCTCCATGCTGCGGCCGATGACGCATACCTTGCGGTTGTATTTTAGCCCCCAGTCGATCGCCTGATAGACGCGGTGGATGTTGGAGCTAAACGTGCTCATTATCACACGACCTTTGGCTTTGGAAAATATCGCGTCAAAGGTTCTGCCTACGCTGCTTTCGCTTTTTGTAAAGCCCTCGCGGTAGCTGTTCGTGCTATCGCTCATCAGGCACAGTACGCCGCGTTCGCCGTAGTATGCGAGTCTGCCAAGGTCTGTTGGGTAGCCATCTATCGGCGTGTGGTCGATCTTAAAGTCGCCCGTGTGGATGATAGTGCCCGCCTTTGTCGTGATGGCAAGCGCGCTGGCATCGATGATAGAGTGCGTGATATGTATCCACTCGACCTC
>NZ_CALACG010000377.1 GCF_937890585.1 uncultured Campylobacter sp. | reverse complement strand
CTCCAATCGTCCGCGCCTTTGTCGCTTACTTCTATCGCCTCGCCTCTAGCGTGGGCTTGCATTACTTCGATCATTTCGTCCGTGTTCATCGTCTTATCCTTTCAATCGTTTCTTTTATTTCTTTTACGTCCTCTATCCAGGACTTGTAAGGCTCTCTGTTTGCCCCGTGCGCCAAATCTATTTTTAGCTTTAGCGCGTCTAGCCGTTTTTCAAGTACCATTAGCTCTGCGATGATTGCTCGCAAATCTTGCGCTATTTTGTTCATTGCAAAAGCTCGGTATTTTCGTAGATATTGCCTATAACTTCTACTGTATTATTTTTAAGTTTGTTATACACGCCTACATAGCAGACATATTTCTCACCAGGTGCACGTTCTGAGTCTTTGCCATACCCAATTCCGAGAAATCTTGCATCTTCATCTTCCCAATTCACTCTAAAAGAATGTTCGTTGTAACCTGGCCCTGGCCTAAAAAGGTCCCCCTCGTAAATCTCAACGCCGTTTTTATCTTTCAAGCCGGTGTATTGCATAAGCTCGACATCTTCAAAAGAGCACTCGAAATCAATCTCCGTCTCCTCGTCCCATAGCCCTAATTCATTGCTTGCAAAGTCAAGATATAAAACTTCGTATATCCTTTTATCTGCCTTGTAATAAGCTTTAAATTTAATCTCTCTCATTGTTTTTGCCCTTTAATTTTTTGTATGCTTCAAGTAGCCTTTCTCGCTCCTTTTGATCGAGGTAGAAAAAGTCATAAAGCGAGAAATTTACCCACACCGGCTGTATGTCAAATTTTAAAAGTAGCTTGTTTAATTCTTGCAGGTTTTTATAATCACTTTTTCGGAATTCCCAATCGTGGCTCAAAAACCACTCCAAAAGCTCTGCCAGCTTCACTTTTTCCGTTTTTCGCCAAAACATATTAGCCCCTTTAAATATTCTCGATATAAAAATAAGCTAGGCGTTGGCTATCCTCCGCCTCTTTGCGGTACTTCGTATCATAGCTCTTGTTTGCTATGTATGCGATTTTCTCCTTGTTGAGCGCGTAAAACTCGGCTAATATCGGCGCGAGTTTTTGCCCCTTAC
>NZ_CALACG010000376.1 GCF_937890585.1 uncultured Campylobacter sp. | reverse complement strand
GGACATCTAAGCTATCTTGGCGACTGCGAGATAGAAAGTGGCACAAATATAGGCTGCGGCACGATCACATGCAACTACGATGGCAAGGCAAAATACAAAACCAAGATCGGCAAAAACGTCTTTGTTGGCTCAGATACGCAGCTAGTTGCCCCTGTAAATATCGCTGATAACGTCATCATCGCAGCTGGCAGCACCATCACAAAAGACGTTGAGAGCGGCGCTCTAGCTATTAGCAGAGGTCGTCAAGAGAACAAAAGCGGCTTTTTTGAGAAATTCTTTGGCAAAGACGATGTTAAAAAATAAGAAAATTTTACTTGCCGTTTGCGGCAGTATCGCCTTTTATAAAGCTTACGAAATTTTATCGCTGCTTAAAAAGCAAGGCGCTGATGTTTATGTGGCTTTGAGTGAGGGGGCGCTTGAGTTTTGCAGTGTAAGCGGCTTTGAGGCGCTAAGCGAGCATAAAATTTTAAGCTCACAAACGCAAAACTGGCAAGACGGCGTAAATCACATAGCCTACTCTAAAATGGATCTAGTCCTCATCGCACCTGCCTCGGTAAATACGATAAATAAGCTAACAGCTGGCATCTGCGACAATGTCTTCATGCAAACGCTAATCGCCGCCTCGCACGTGCCTTTGGTTGTCGCCCCAGCTGCAAATAACAATATGATCGAGCATTTTGCGACGCAAAATTCGCTTGAAATTTTAAAGAAAAACGGCGCTTTAGTAGTTGAGCCAGTGTTTAAAACTCTAGCTTGTGGCGACGTTGGCAAGGGTGCTTTAGCAAGCCCTGAAGTGATAGTAGAAGCTGCCATTAAAAGGCTTAGTAAGCCACTTTTTGCAGGCAAAAAAGTAGTGATAACGGGCGGTGCAACGACTGAAAAGATAGATGACGTTAGAGCCATTACAAATTTTTCAAGCGGCAAGATGGCAAGAGCCTTGGCTAGAGCCTTTTACTACGCAGGTGCAGAGGTAAAACTGCTTACTAGCTTTGAGGCTAGTAGCGAGCCGTTTCTTAGCCTTAAATTTAGCTCAAGTAGCGAGCTTTTGGAGCTTTGCAAGAGTGAGTGTGAGGGTGCAAATTTACTTGTAATGTGCGCTGCGGTGAGCGATTTTGTACCGACAAAGATAGATGGCAAGATAAAAAAAGAGGACATTGGCGAAAGCTTAAATTTAGACCTAAAGAGAAATGTCGATATTTTGCAAAGCTTAAAAGAGCTTAAATGTAAAAAGATCGGCTTTAAGCTTGAAATTTCAAACGAAAACGCTCTTAAAAGCGCAAGATCAATGCTAGAAAAAAAAGCGCTTGACGCAGTTTGCCTAAATATTTTGGGCGAGAAAAACGGCTTTTCAAGCGAGCAAAACGAGGTAAATTTCATCACAAAAGATAGTGAAATTTTACTGCCGCTTGCCTCAAAAGATGAGATCGCAGGGCGCATAGTGGAGCTAGCAGCAAATTTATGATAGAGCAGATCTCACGCGTCCAAAAGATAGCAAACAACAGCCAAGCTCCGCTAGTAGCGATAAATTCATCCCTGCCGCTTAGCATTTTGGTAAGCCAAAAGGTCGGCTTTAACAGGTACATCTTAAATTTCGCAAATAGAAATTTAAACACAAAAAGCGTAAAAGAGCTAAACGTGGGCTCTAGATACTGGGGCGAGGTGCATAGTCAGGGCGAAAATATCGTCATAAAAAATTTATACGAAAAACCAAAAATTTTAGATGAGGACGTTTTGGCTGACGGGTTAAATTCTGTCTCTTATACAC
>NZ_CALACG010000375.1 GCF_937890585.1 uncultured Campylobacter sp. | reverse complement strand
TGGCGATGGAGCGAAAGCTGTATCAAAGGGGCAGCGGGCTACGGCGGTACAGATTTTTACAAAAGGTTGCTATAGCGAGAACGATACCGCGTCGTGCAAGGATCTGGGCGAGATATATGAGTACGGCAGAGGCGGCGCGACTGATCAGCGTGTGAAAAAGGACGCTGCTCTATCAAAGCAAGCTTATGAAAGATGTTGTGAAAAGAGCAATGGACTAAGAAAAGACTGCTGCAGAAAAGTAGGCAAATAATCGCGACGTCTGAAGTTGTTGTTTTTATGTATGCGGCTGCTTGTAAGGCTAGATTTGACTTCTCAAGCGGATCGCATACGAAATTTACGTTTAGCGATTTTGGCTCAAATTTATCAAATCACGCATGCCAAAAGAGTATGAGACAAAGCTTACTTGCACGCTTGGCAAACCACGTGCACCGCGCGAAGTAGCCACTATACAGATGTATGGCGTGAGTGTTGATGCAAACGAGGTCATGGTCTATGCAAATTTTGAAGAAAAAAGCGTGGATATGTGCCTATACAACGAGACTTTAAGCAAGCTAAAAAGCGAAGATGAAAACAAGGCCTACACGCTAGCTTTTATACTTTGCGACAACGTTGTTGGCGAGACGGCGATGATAAACACGCTTGGAGAGTTTGAGATCGTGGACGAGCCAAGAGAAAAAGGCGTACCACTAATCGACTTTGCCGATCTTATAGATGATAAATTTGGCAAAGAAGCTTCGAGCGAGCCGCTTAAGCAGTTTAGCTTTTACGAGCTAGAGCCTCGCTCAGATGCGCTAAGAGATGATGTATTTATGGGATATACGAGCCTAACTACGCTGCTAAATGAATACTATGACGGAGCAGGCGATGCTTACAATGAAGCCTACGAGCTTGGTATAAATTTCTGCTTTTTAGCCCTTGATCACGGTGGCGACGTGCAGTTTGGCGTTGATAGTAAAAATAAGATAGAAGATGAGCTTGAAGGGAGCAGCTTTTGCGAGAGCATGGGCGCAGCGACTGGCACTAAGCGCTCTTACGTAGATATCATCTGTTTTGATAAAGATGAGCTTGAAAAGGCCGCTAGTAAATTTAGCAAAGAGCTTGGCATAAAGATAGAAATTTGCGAATTTAAACGCTGATCTACATAAAATTTTACATAAAATAATACATACGCTAGCTGGTAAATTTCATCCTTTTGCCAGCTAGCATAAACTTTCAATTTATCTTTTAAATTTAGTGCTGTTTGAGAGATAGGCGCAAAGTTTTAGGCCGTATAAAAAGATGATCCACGAGATATATATCCAGACAAAGAAGAAAAGCACGGCTGAAAACGAGCCATAGACGCTTAAATAGGTCTTGTTGTAAAGTACGTAGTAGACGAAGGCCGACTTGCCAAGATACCAAACGAGCGAGGTAACAAACGAGCTAAAAAACGCGCTTTTAAACCTGATCTCGTCATTTGCTGAGATGAGATATGTGACGCAAAATATCGCCCAGATGATGAGATATGGCACTATGCTTAAGAAATTTATCCAGTTTGTAAATTTAGTCGAGTTTAGCATCTCTTGCACAAGGCTTGAGAGATAAAAACTGCCAGCAAGTCCGAGCGGTGCAAGTG
>NZ_CALACG010000374.1 GCF_937890585.1 uncultured Campylobacter sp. | reverse complement strand
TCACTCGCCACTAAATTTAGAGCCGTGATATGCTCGTTCATAAATTTTAAAATTTGGCTGGAATTTTGCGCATTAATGGCGTTATACGTGCAGTTTGTAAGAAAAGATGTGCTTAACAAAAGATGCGCAAATATGAGGATATTAACAGCTGCCAAGCGAGTAAATTTACTCATCAAAAAACACATAAATTTACACAAAAAAGCTAAATTTAGCTCCGCCACCAAGCCATCAAAAATTTAGATTAAATTTCCTTAGCGATCTTGCTCATTTTATTTATGAGCTCTTCGCGCTCGCTTGATTTTAGGTTGCCGTATTGAAGCTTTGTCATCATCTGCATGAAGTCAAACTGCTTAAACATCTGCGCATCGCTTTTTAGCTCTTTTTCAAGCTTTTCGTAGATCTTCTCCGTCTCTTCGTTGGCTTTTTCTAAATTTTGCAAAAAGCTTCCAGTAGCGCTTGCATCAAGGTCGTTTTTTGCAGCCTTGTCGATGGCATTTTTTAAATTTGATAAATTTTCAGAAATTTTCATCTGCACTTCCTTTTGGATTTTAAAATTTAGAGCAAATTTTATTCCTAAATTTCATCCCACCATTTTTTTCTAGGTGGATTTTGCACGCTAAAAACCTCTCCGATCATCGGCGTGGCGTAGTTTAGCTCAAGTTTTGTAGCCGCCTTTTCAAAACGCTTGATCGGCTCATCCCAAGCGTGATAAGAAAGATCAAATTTACCCCAATGCACCGGCACGCCAAGCCTTGCACCAAGATCTTTTAGTGCTTGCGCCGACTCCTCTGGCTTCATATGCACGTAGGGCCAGCCGTCGCTGTAAGCGCCATTTTCTATGAAAACTAGATCAAATCCGCCAAATTTCTCATTTATCATCTTAAAATGCCTGCCATATCCGCCATCTCCACTAAAATAAAAGCTAAAGCCAGCCTCCTCTACCGCCCAGCCGCCCCAAAGCGTGGTATTTCTTTTAAATGTGCGCCCGCTAAAGTGCCTTGAGGGGCAAAAAGTGAAGTTTAAATTTCCTATTTTCTGCTCGCTAAACCAGTCAAACTCGTAAATTTTATCTGCGTTTACGCCCCATTTTACGAGGTGAGCTTTGACGCCAAGTGGCACTAGAAACTTGCAAATTCTACCCTTTAGCTCAAGGATCGTCTTGTAGTCAAGGTGGTCGTAGTGGTCGTGCGAGATGAGGACGATGTCGATCACCTCTGGGTAGTCGCTAGCGGTGATGGCATGCTCGTAGGCAAAGGGCTTGCCGCCAACTGGGAGAGGGAATGCTCGGTGCAAAACTGGGTCTATGATGATGGTTTTGCCATCAAGCTTGCAGATTAGGCTAACGTGCCCAAGCCAGATAAACTCGCCATTTTTGAGGGCGTTTGCGTCAAATTTTAAATTTGGCAAAGGGCGCTTTGGTAGCTTGCCTTTTGGTGGAAAGAGCGCTTGAGGGACGTAATTTAACATAGACGCTTGCGGATTTTTCTTTACCATATCAATTGTTGGCTCTAAATTTATAAAAACTTTGCTTTTTACTCCTATTATTTTAATTTTAATTAAATTTAAAATATATCCGAAATCTTGGAACGAAGAATAG
>NZ_CALACG010000373.1 GCF_937890585.1 uncultured Campylobacter sp. | reverse complement strand
CATAAAAAGCATTTTTAGTAAGATATTTAAAGGTGAGCAGGGTGAGGCTGATGTGCTCGAGGCTATCGGTAAAATTTTAAACCAAAAAGGCGATGAAAACTACTATCTCATCCCAAAGGCGAGCATCGACGATCCTGCTGGCTCATCTAGAGAGATCGACCTGCTTTTGCTCCATCCAGCACTTGGAATTTACGTCATAGAGGTGAAAAACTGGGATGATCTTGAGCAACTAGACGAAAATAACCCCTACGAACAGGTAAAAATTTATCAAAGAATGCTTCTTGCAAAGATAGAGTCAGTGCTTAAAAAAGTGCCTATAAATGTCGAGTACAGGGTCATTTTCCCCTCCATCAGCAAAGCCGAGGCTAGTAAATTTTATGCGAAAAATCCAAGCTATCTAAATTTAAAAAATCACACCTTTTTCAAGGACGATCTCACAGATGAGAACATCTTTGCTAAATTTTTTAACTCCTCTATAAGCACGCTACCAAACAAAAAAGAGTTTCTTAAAATTTCAGAAATGCTCGTAAATCAAAGCAGGCTAAAACAAAAGATAATCCCGATAATCACGAAAGATGAGGTGATGTTTTTTGACCACAAGCAGCTTAGTATCATGAACGGCTACACCGGTGGCTTTCGTGTTATCAGGGGCGTTGCAGGCACTGGCAAGACGATGATACTTGCAAATTTTGTCGCAAACAGGCTTGAGCGTGACGAAAATGAGAAATTTCTCGTGCTTTGCTTTAATAAAAATTTGGCCCAAAATATCAAATCAAGCTTTGGCGATAAATTTATCAACAAAAATATCGCCGTATATCCGATAATGTCGCTGCTAAAACGTATAGAATTTGACGAGGTAAAGCTTGGTATGGACGAAAATACCAACATCGCCCAAAAGTATCAAATTTATGAAACCGACGAGGCGCTTGCAGAGTTTAGAGCGAAATTTAAAGCCCACCTTGCAAAGCATCCGATCGACTACGTCCTTTGTGACGAGACTCAGGACATGCCAGCTGGCTTTATGCGTGTCATCTACGAAGAGATCAAGGACTGTATATTTTTCATCGACGAGGCGCAGAAATTTTACACATACACGATGAACAACATCGCCGACATCTTTCACCATCCAAAATTTGAAAAGATCGACATGAGAGGGCGCGTGAAAAACCTAAAAAACGTCTACCGAACGCCTTCAAACATCGCTAGGTGCGCATTTGAGATCTTGCAAAAGGACTCTGCGATAAACGACTACTACAAAAAGAGCTTTTATCTCAGTCAAGACTTCATCTCAGACATCCAGTGTATCTTGCAAGATGGCAGCATAAAAGTGGGCGAGCTTGATGAATTTGCGGAGCTTAAAAAGTGCATAAAAGCCTTACCAGATGGCGAAACAAGTGTCGTTTTAAGTAATAGCAAGGTCGCTGTAAATGCCATAAAAGAGAGCGTCTTACCAGAGGGTAAAAATGTAGAGGTTTTGACGATACAGTCCATTAAAGGCCTTGAGGCGCAAAATGTCATCATCCACAACTTTTTGCAGTTTTTGCAGACCATATATAAAAATGAAAGGGCGCTTTTTTATAGGAAAATTTACGTTTTACTAACTAGAAGTCGCGAAAATTTATATATCTCGCTGCCTAAAAATTTGGATGAAAATTTGCCAGATGAGATAAAAAAGGTGGTAGAGATCATCAAAAAAAATGCAAATTTGACCCAAGTCATGCCAGAGCCAGAGGAGCATAAAAAAACAAAGTCTAGCCTAAAACTAGCCTCGATAAAGCCAGTTTTAAGGGACGTAAAAGATGGCGCCGAGCTAGTGGTGGCGGGCAGTCAGCTCTTTGCCATCATAGCTGGGCTCTTTGCATAGTAAATTTTAATGGCAGCCGCAGCCACAACCACATCCGCCGCTTTGTTTTATCGTGTCAAAAACGGCGTCATAGTTTGGCTCCTCTGTCACTTCAGGGACGATTTGCTTGTGGATGATGACGCCATCTTTGATGACAAAGATCGCTCTTGCAAGCAAGCCTTTTAGCGCCCCATCACTCATTAGCATGCCGTAGTTTTGGGCAAATTCTCCGTATCTAAAGTCGCTTCCCACGCGCAAATTTGCTATGCCCTCAGTCGTGCAAAATCTCCCCATCGCAAATGGCAGGTCGTTTGAGATGATGCTAAGTCTAATGCCTTGTTTTCCAGCTACTTTTTCGTTAAATTTACGTGCTTCTGCCGCGCAAACGCCAGTATCAAGTGAAGGCAAGCAGACGAGCACCTCGATGCCGTTGTTTCCGCCCACGCTAAATTCGCTAAGATCTTGCGCTACGACTCTTGCTTCAGGTGCATAAGAGCCGACAAATAGCTCATTTCCGCTTAAATTTACCTCACTGCCTTTAAATTTTGTAGTTGCCATGATTTCTCCTTATTTTTTAGCTTTTTTAAACGCTTGATCAAGGTCGGCTATTAGATCATCGACGTTTTCGATGCCAATGGCTAGGCGAAGCAAATTTTGCTTTATGCCGATCTTATCTAGCACCTCTTTTGGATATGCCTCGTGCGTCATCGTTGCAGGCCTGCAGATAAGGCTCTCTACGCCACCAAGGCTCACTGCTAGATCAAAAATTTCTAGCGCTTTTACAAATTTATTTACATCGTATTTTTTATCAAGCTCAAATGAGATAAGAGCGCCGATATCGCTTGCTTGAGCCGCTTGCATCTTTGCCTCTTGCTCGCTGTATGAGCCAGGGAAATGTACCACACTAACGGCGTCATTATTCTCTAAAAATTTGATGATTTTATGGGTATTTTGCGTTTGTCTGTCAAACCTAACGCTAAGCGTTTTAAGCCCACGTATGAGGTAGTATGCGTCCATCGGACTGATGATGCCACCAAGCGTGTTTTTAGCAAATTTTATCTTTTCAGCCAAAGCATCGCTCGTCAAGGGACCAGTAGCGACAACTGTGATAATATCAGTCGGTAATTCTGTAATTTCATCACGAACTACCTC
This sequence comes from uncultured Campylobacter sp., assembly GCF_937890585.1. GTDB lineage: Bacteria > Campylobacterota > Campylobacteria > Campylobacterales > Campylobacteraceae > Campylobacter_A. Next base: position 26 of record NZ_CALACG010000373.1, on the reverse strand, counting down.
AATCAAAGGGTGGTTGGCAATTTTTT
>NZ_CALACG010000372.1 GCF_937890585.1 uncultured Campylobacter sp. | reverse complement strand
AAAAAGACTTCGAGCACATCATCTCAACAAGTAAATTTGATGAGACATTTACCGAACGCATAAACTACAAGATCGCTCTTACAAACGACGAGCAACCAAAGATCAAATTTGGTATCGGGCAAAAAGACACAGACATAACTACTGGTGGCGACGGCGGTAAAGTACTCATTGAGGTAAAAGACGAAGCTGGCGTTGTAAAAAGTAGCTTTTACGCAAATATCAAAGATAATGTCGTAGTAGCTGACTTTGAAGCAGCTGGCGTAAAGCTAGATAGGACGCACCACGTCATAGACGCCACATATGTAGATAAAAATGGTGTAGAAAGACGAAGTGAAAATTTAACCATCACAGTCGATCTAGACGCTACTCCAGACAAGCTAAAAGAGCCATCTTTTGGTGGCTCAAAGTCTGGCTCAGGGCAAAGCTACAAAGTGATCTTTAGCGGAGAAGCAGAAGATCCAAGCAGACCTGACGACAAAACATCCATAAAAGTAGACGTCGTCGATGTCAACAACTCATCTAAGCAAATTTTGCCACTAACTGATCTTAAATATGAAGGAGAATTTCTTACCACCCTAACCAGCGGTAGCAAAAACTTCATCGTAACACGAACAGACGACGCTGGCAATATGTCGGTCCAAACCGTCGCTATGATCTCAAATAGCGGACTTGACGTGGATATGTGGTTTTATGATTGTGCGAATAATAACTTTAATGTCTACTGCAGAGACAAAAGTTTGATAAAACCAGGAGATGTTCCTACTTATAATGGTGGCTGGGGACTTCACGTAAAAAATCACTATAACCACTGGGCAGACTGGACAAATGTAAGTGCCACTACAACTTTCAATGAAGTAACATTTAGATCAGGCAAAGACTGGCAACTAGCAGAAACAAGACCAAGACCGGGTGAGCTAAACATGAAAGATATGGCAAGGGTCGGCCACTCACCAAACGCAAGCGACACCGACCACAATGGCACAAAATATAATGTAAATCGCACTGGAAACTACATGTTACTAGAGGCCGAACCAGTAGGAACCGACCTCATAATGAGAATGCAGGGCTGGATATATATAAAAGAGACAGGCACATACACCATAAAAGCCAGCCAGTATGAGTCTGCATTTAGCATAGATATAGCAGGTCAAGGTTTTAAAAACAATTCATGGGGTAGTGATCCAAACAAAAGTAAAAATTTTACCCTAGAAAAAGGCTTTCATAAAATAAACATCCAATATGTTGATGACAATGAAAACGTAAATTTAGATGTAGCTATCAAAAAAGCTGGAGAGAGCGACGCTAACTATAAGATAATAGGCTCCGCTGGTAGTGGAACACACCTTTTTAGTGATAACTATGTAAAAGCACTGGAACAAAATGGCTTTATAGACCAAGAAACAAATAAATTTCACAAAATTCTTGAGAAAAACGGCAAATACTTCGGAGATGATACAAATGACTTTAATAGCATCGTTCAGCTAAGACACGACTCAACAGAAACTGTTGGAAGCAACCTAAATGATGCCTTTGTCTATAATGGCAAGCCAATGGACGGCAAGGGTGGCATAGATACGCTCATATTTGTTGATGATATCGATCTTAGCAAGGTTAGTGATCTTGATAAAAAGGTAGAAAGCTTTGAGCGCATACAGCTAGGCACGAGCGACCAAGCGGTCTCCATAGGACTAGACGGCAAAAGTGTTCTTGACATAGTCGACTCAAGAGTTACAAAGATAACAGGCAAGGCTGGCACGGAAAACATCAACACCGTGCTAAAGATATTTGGCGACAGCGAAGACATAGTCGCTCTAAAAGGCCTTGGCACGACATTTACCAAAGCAACGGATAGCGAAGTAACAACGCTAAATGCAAAACATAGTGTCATCGGAGATGAGTACAACAAAGTAACAGTAGGCGCGGATGGTCACGCGGTAAATCAAGTCTATAAAGGCTCACACGGCGGACAAACATTCTTTATCGAGATAGAAAAAGACGTACATGTTGTGGATCTAGCCTGATCTTTGGCTCAAATATAAATTTAGAAAAGCTT
>NZ_CALACG010000371.1 GCF_937890585.1 uncultured Campylobacter sp. | reverse complement strand
GCTGCAGACGTTGGAGCTGACCTTGTAGGTAAAGTTGAAGCTGGAATTCCAGAAGATGACCCTAGAAACCCTGCAGTTATTGCTGATAACGTAGGAGATAATGTAGGGGACGTTGCTGGAATGGGAGCTGACTTATTTGAATCATATGTTGGTTCAATTTTATCTGGTATTACACTTGGTTCAGTTGCTTTTGGGAAAGAAGGTATTATCTTTGCATTAGCACTTGCTGCAGTTGGTATTTTAGCATCATTAATCGGTTTGTTCTGTGTTAGAGGAGATAAAGACCCTCAAAAATCATTAAATATGGGAACTATAGTTAGTTCAATTTTAACTATTGTAGCTACTTACTTTTTAAGTAATAAAATTTTAGGAAATAATTCAGCATTTATTTCATCAGTTGCTGGTATTTTAGTAGGTTTAATTATTTCACAATTTACTGAATACTATACTTCTGGAGATAAAAAGCCTGTTCAACATATAGCTGAAGAATCAGAAACTGGGTCTTCAACAAATATTATTTCTGGTTTAGCTGTTGGTATGAAATCAACTGCTGGTCCAATTATAATTATTGCTATTGGTATTTTAGTTTCATACATGGCTTCAAACGGATTCTCAAATGCTGGACAAGGATTATATGGTATCTCAGTAGCAGCTATTGGTATGCTTTCAACTTGTGGTATGACAATTGCAGTAGATGCTTATGGTCCTATAGCTGATAATGCTGGTGGTATTGCAGAAATGTGCGAATTACCTCATGAAGTTAGAAATATTACCGATAAATTAGATACTGTTGGAAATACTACAGCAGCTATTGGTAAGGGATTTGCAATTGGTTCAGCTGCATTAACAGCTTTAGCATTATTTGCTTCATACACTCAAGCAGTAAAATTAACATCTATTGATGTTACTAAACCTCAAGTAGTTGCTGGTATGTTTATTGGTGGTATGTTACCATTCTTATTCTCAGCTCTAACAATGGAAGCTGTTGGAAATGCTGCTAATGAAATGATTCAAGAAGTTAGAAGACAATTCAAAACAATTCCTGGAATTATGGAAGGAACTGGAACTCCAGATTATAGAAAATGTGTAGATATTTCAACTATGGCAGCATTAAAACAAATGATTATTCCTGGATTATTAGCTGTTGTTGTTCCAGTATTAGTTGGACTTTTAATAGGAGCTGAAGCTCTTGGTGGATTTTACGGTGGCAAGGCGCTTGGCACATTTGGCGTGATGGGCGGATATAGCTTTAATGGTAACAAGATCATCACCACTTCAGGTGGCGGCATGCTAGTTGGAGATAGTGAATTTGTGGAAAAAGCTAGATTTTACAGCACACAAGCAAGAGAGCCGCTGCTTCACTATGAGCACAAAGACTACGGCTACAATTACCGCTTAAGCAACGTCCTAGGTGCTATTGGCGTGGCTCAGATGGAAGTTTTGGAAAAAAGAGTCGAGCAAAAGAGAAGAGTATTTGATATTTATGAAAAAGAGCTTGGCGATATTTTAGAATTTATGCCAGAGCTAGCAAATTCTCGTGGAAACAGATGGCTCACAACTGGCGTTTTTGCTAAAAAAGATGCACATTTAAAAGTTATAAAAGCACTAGCTGATGCAAACATCGAGAGCCGCCCCCTTTGGAAGCCTATGCACATGCAGCCAGTATTTAAAGGCGCGCTAAGTTTTGTTGATGGATATAGCGAAGATCTATTTTCAAGAGGAATTTGCTTGCCAAGCGGCAGCGATATGAGAGAGCAGACACAAGAAAGAGTGATAAAAATAGTCAAGGAAAATGCCTAAATGTTTCATGCAACGAAGTTAAAAAGGCTCATATTTTTCCTTCTTGGCGATGTTTTTATATTTGTTTTTTCGATATATGCAGCATATCTTTTAAGATTTAACGCCGACATCCCAGATATCTACGTGCAAGGGCTTTTTGTAACGGCTGGATTTTTGATCGTATTTAAGCTCTTTTTCATGTGGATGTTTAAAATTTACAAGGTGCCGTGGAGATTTTTTGGCTTAAATGAGGCTCGTAAAATTTTCCTAGCTCACGTTTGCGCGGCGATCTTATTTACGATCGTGTTTTTCATCATACAAGATTTTTTAAATCCTTACCCAAGAAGCGTCATCTTTATCGACCTTCTCATCTCATGCCTACTTATCGGGCTTTTGAGAATTTCAAAGCGTATGGTGCTTGACTTTTCAAACAGACCTCACAAAGGTGAGCCTTGTATCGTTATAGGCGCAACTTCAAAGGCGCTTCACGTCTTACGTGGCTTAAAGCAGGGCTATCTTGACTACTACGCAGTTGGTGTGGTAGATGGCAGGAGTGATCTTATAGGTACATATTGCGATGGTTTTTTGGTGCAGGATAAAAAAGAGATACCAAATTTGATAAAAGACTACGAGGTAAAGACCGCTATCATCGCGCTTGCACTCGATCAAGACGAGCTTCAAGCTTTAGTTGATGAGCTAACTGGATATGGCATAAGAGACATGAAACTCTTTTCGCTTATCGAAAATGAGCCGATCAAAGATATCTCGATCGAAGATCTGCTCGCTAGAAAGCCAAAAGACCTTAATCCAGAGGCTATTTCAAATTTCTTAAAAGATAAAAGAGTGCTTGTCACTGGAGCTGGTGGCAGCATAGGAAGCGAAATTTGTAAGCAGTGCTTGAAATATGGCGTAAGTGAGCTTATAATGGTTGAACACAGCGAGTTTAACCTTTATAAAATAGGCGAAGATACAAGAGATAAAAGAACTGTTAGCAAGCTTGTAAATATCACAAATTTAAAAGACTTTGAAGAGGTTTTTGAAGAATTTAGACCAGAGATCGTTATCCAC
>NZ_CALACG010000370.1 GCF_937890585.1 uncultured Campylobacter sp. | reverse complement strand
GTAAGAGGCGGTAAATTTGTAGGTCTAGCGCTTGATGCTGATAACCAAAGTGACAAGACTGAGGGTAGAATTTCAGCTTGGATCGAGCAGATAAAACCATACTTTGCATAGTTAATTTAGCTAGATCTTCTAGCTAAATTTATATATCCATAGCCGAGATGAAGCTTTTTATCCTCTCATTTTGGCTGTTAAAAAACTCATCTACCAAGCCATCAAAGGCGATCACACCTTTATCTAAAAACAAAATTCTATCAGCTATCTTTCTAGCAAAATTCATATTATGAGTGACGATGATCATAGACTTTTTCTCTTTTGCAAGAGATAAGATGACCTTTAAAACTTCAGCCTCAAGCTCTGGATCAAGCGCACTTGTAGGCTCGTCAAGTAGCAAAAAGTATGGATTTACAGCTAACGCTCTAGCGATGGCCACGCGCTGTGCTTGTCCGCCTGAGAGCCTGTTTGGATAGGTATCTTCTTTGTGGCTAAGCCCCACTTTAGCTAAAAGCTCTTTTGCCTCTTTTATCGCTTTGTTTTTATCCTTTTTTTGAACGTAGATCGGAGCTTCGGTGACATTTTGAAGCGCTGTTAGGTGAGGGAAGAGGTTGAAGCTTTGAAAGACCATGCCTGTTTTTTTACGAATTTCTAAAAGCTCTTTTGAGCTTAGCTTCTCTTTAAAATTTACGCTCCTGTCATCTACCTCTAAAGTGCCACTTTGTGGGATCTCAAGTAAATTTATGCATCTAAGAAGCGTTGATTTGCCACAACCAGATGAGCCAACGATCACGGTCGTTTGCCCCTCTTTAAAGCTTGTACTTATGTTATCTAGCACCAAATGATCGCCGTAAGATTTGCTTATATTTTTAAAATTTATAGCCATTAGACATACCTTGAGACAGCTTTTTCAAGCCTTGATTGAAGATAGGTTAAGAGTGTGCAAACCACTAGATAGATGAGCGCTGCTAGGATGTAGAGGATGAGTGGCTCAAAGGTCCTTGCTGCGATCCTTTGAGCGACCATAAACATATCCACCATCGTTATAGAAGCTGCTAGTGAAGTGTCTTTAACAAGGCCTATAAATGTGTTTGAAAGCGGAGGGAGCGAGATCCTCACTGCTTGAGGTGCGATGATGCGCTTTAAAATTTGATAGTGCGTCATGCCAAGCGATGTGGCTGCCTCCCACTGACCTTTTGGCACAGAAAGTATGGCAGCCCTTACAGACTCAGACGCATAAGCACCCACGTTTAGGCTAAATGCGATAGTCGCCGCACTCCA
>NZ_CALACG010000369.1 GCF_937890585.1 uncultured Campylobacter sp. | reverse complement strand
GGATTTTGCCAACCGCTACGCAAACGAGGGCGTGGAGCTAAACGAAGCTATCGTGCGCGCGGGCGTCAAAAGACTGCGAGCGATACTGATGACTACTTTTGCGATGATATTTGCCATGCTGCCTCTTGCTCTTAGCAGGGGTGCTGGCTTTGAGGCAAACTCACCTATGGCTATAAGTATCATCTTTGGGCTCATTAGCTCGACTTTGCTTAGTCTACTTGTCGTACCAGTGCTTTTTGCATGGGTCTATAATCTTGATAAATTTATAAGAAAATTTTATGAAAGGGAGAGAATTTGAAGAAGATTTTGGCGGTTTTGCTCTTTGCTTTGCCTCTTTGGGCTGGAAATTTACTAGAGATCATCGCTCTGGCGCAAAGTGCGAAGCTTGAGAGTTTGAAAGAATTTAATAAAAACGAATATATAAATAAAAATAAGAGCAACAAGCTAAATTTATCCCTTGATGGCAGATATACCTTTGTGCCTGACGAGCTAAAGGGTGGGTATATGACAAAGGCTGGATCAATCACGGCAAAGGTCGAGTATCTCATCTTTGACGGCGGTGCGAGTGAGGCTTCGGATAAAATTTTAGACCACAAGGGCGTGGAGAAAATTTACAAAGATGAAGAGCTTATGAATCTCACTGCTTTTCAGGTCGCAAAGGTCTATTTTAACGCCGTTGCACTAAATTCGCTCATAAATTTAGAGACAAAATTTGTAGATAGCTTTGCCAAGGCTGCGGCTGAAAATGAGTTTTGGTTTGAGTATGGCGAGATAGATAAGAGCGAATTTGATGCGATAAATTTCCCCTTAAATAAAAAAAGAGCCGAGCTTGACGAGCTTGGGCTTAAGCTAGCTGAGCTAAACTCAAGGATAAATTTGCTCTCAAACTGCGAAATCGGCTTTAATGCTGGCTCAAAGATAGTGATGCCTGATTTTAGCAAAGATGATATAAGCGCTAAACTTGGGGCGATGGAGCAAGAAAAATATATAAAAGAGCAAGAAAATGAGAAGCAAAAGAGCAAATTTGCCCCAAAAATTTACTTAAAAGATACGCAAAGTGTGAATAATAACAGCTTTAAAAAAGGCGAGAGGACGACTTCACAGATGGTTGATGCGTATGCTGATGCGAACAAGCCTAGAGTGGAGTTTGAGTGGAAGCTGCCAGATAGCCTAAGCCTTAGCAAGCAAAGCCAAACTAAGCGCATAGAGGAGCAAAAGGCTGCACTTGATCTAAGCGACGAAGAAAATAGGATAATAGCTAGGCTAAAGGATCTAAGAGGCGTGATAGAGGGCTTAAGTGCTAGGCTAAATTTAGACTCGCTAAAACAAGATAGCCTTGATAGCGACTTTAATGACCTGCTAAATGGCTATCTTAGCGGCAAGGTAAAATTTGAGCAGTTTTTGTTTGTAAGTGAGAAAAATTTTAGCTACAGGGCAAATTTCATCCTAAATGGCGATCTGCTCGAGCTAAACAAGCTTGAATACTTTTTTGAGTGCGCAAGAAATATAAATGAGGTGGTGATAGAATGAATAAACTGATCTTCGTGACCATTTTATGGGCGTTTAGCTTTAGCTTGATAGGTGAGTTTTTAGCGGGCAAAGTAGATAGCTACCTAGCCGTTTTTGTGCGTGTTACGCTTGCAAGCATGGTCTTTTTGCCATTTACGAAATTTCGCGGGGTAAATCCAAAGCTCGCCCTTGGCATAATGGCGATCGGAGCGGTGCAAATAGGGCTAATGTATCTTTGCTACTACAACTCGTTTTTGTATCTAAGCGTGCCAGAAGTCGCACTTTTTACCATTTTTACGCCGTTTTATGTGACGCTTATATATGACGCATTTAGCTTTAAATTTAGGCCGCTTTATCTCTTTAGCGTTGGCGTAGCGGTCTTTGGCGCGCTTATTATCAAGTATGGTGCGATAAATGAGGGTGTGCTAAAGGGCTTTTTGCTGGTGCAAGGGGCAAATATATGCTTTGGAGCAGGGCAAAGTGCCTATAAGGCGCTTTTGGAGAGGTTTGACGTGGATCAAAAAAAAGTCTTTGGCTACTTTCACTTTGGAGCGTTTTTTGTAGCAGTGATCGCACTAATAACCCTTGGCAATCCAGCTAAATTTCATGTAGATCTAACGCAAACTTTGGTGCTTTTGTGGCTTGGCATAGTCGCTAGTGGGCTTGGATATTTTATGTGGAACAAGGGGGCTTGCGAGGTCGATAGCGGCGTGCTTGCCATCATGAACAACGCCCTCATACCAGCTGCTATCATCGTAAATTTACTCTTTTGGCAAAAGGACACTAATCTAACAAGGCTTATTTTGGGCGCTGTGATAATGTATGTCTCGCTACTAATTCACAATAAAATCATGAATTTTTACGGCGTAAAGGCTGTGTGAGGTTAAATTTGATCTACTTAAGCGCCTTGCATCTTTACAAGCTGGGCGTTTAGCTGCATTATCTGAGCAAATATAGACCCTTTTTGGGTCTGAAGTGAGGCCACTATCTCTTTTGCGTATGGATTTTTGCTTGCACTTGCCTGTTTTATCGCGCTATCAATCTCTTTTAGCTGTTTTTGCAGTTTTTCTAACTGCTTTTTTATGACATCGGCGCTACTCTCGCTCTGGTTATTTGTTTCGCTAACTAAATTTGAAGCATCATGCAAGATAGCACTTTTGTCGCTGTTTTGAGAATTTTCACTTTTTAAATTTGCTTCATCAGCCTTTAAATTTAGCTCACTTTTGGGAGTGCTTTTGTTTAAATTTATAAAATTTGAGTTTATCTGCATCGCTACACCTTTAAATTTAAAAGCATATCGGCAAATTTAAATAAATTTTGACTACGAAAAATTTAGCAAAAAAATCAAAAACGATGCCACGCCAAAGAGCGGTGGTAAAAGTGCTGCTGGCTTAAATTTAACACATAAAAGTGTGATGGCGTTATAGAGTAAAAAGACAAATGTGCTTATATGAAGGCTGCCAGAACTTAGTCTAAAAGCTAGCATTTTGCTTAAAATTTCATCAAAAATGCCGCCATATCCAAAGAGATGAAGTAAAAAGCTTAGTGGATAAAATACGCCAAATAGGTAGTTGATAGCTAGCACGCTAAGCTGCAAGAGGCTAATGAGTGGGAAAAAGTAAAGCACCGCAATCTCCATAGCAAAAAAGACATATAAATTTAAAAGTAGCGAGTTTGCTAGTAGGCTAAATCTGGGCGCAAAATAGAAAAGATAGACGTAAATATAAAAGACGCCAAGGCATGAAAAATAAAAGCCAATACTAAAAAGAAGCTGCGGAAATAGGGCGACGCTAAATAAGATAACGCCAAAAAGCGTGTAGAAATTTAATATCTTTATCTTTTTGCAGATCATATAAAAGCCAGCCATGCTCATCAAAAATGCCCGCAAAAAGCTTGCTATAAAGCCGATCATGTAAAAGTAAAAGCAAAGCACCAAAAATACGGCGATAGTAAAGTCAAAAATATATGAGCGGTAAGGCATATATCTTGCGTAAATGGGCTTAAAAACTAGCTTTAAAAGAAAGAAGCAAACTGTGCTTATGACGCCAAGGTGATAGCCGCTAATGGCGATGAGGTGCGCCACGCCCCAGTTTGAGACATCATCTCTTAGCTCGCCAAAGACGTTTGTGCCAAGAAAGAGCGCTGAGAAAAGCTGCGAAATTTTAGCGTTTTCGTGCTGGGCGGAGATGAAATTTATAGCCCTTTGCCTTAGGCTCTCATCTCTTTTGATAACGGCTCTATCGTAGCTTGGCATGTAAAATGAGCCGCCAAGATAGTCCGTAAAGCTCACGTCTATTGGCTGAACGCTAAGTGCCACGACGTCATAAAGAGCGATCTCATCTTTTTTAGAAGCGGTTGTATAAAAGCTAAAATTTGAGGTGTCGATCCTAATGATCTGGCGCTTTTTGCCATTTTTTTCTTTGGTGAAATTTACGCTTACTTTGCCTAGGACGTCATGCTCGCCAAGCTCCATAAAAGCGCTGTATTCATGAAATTTAAGCGCTAAATTTAGGCAAAAAAGCAAAAGACAAAGCAGGAGAAAATAAAATATACGCCTGCTTTTTGGCAAATTTACTCTTTAAATTCAGTTGATTGCACTGGTGTGGTGGCGATATCGCAAAAGCGCGAGTATTGCTTTTGAAAGAGCACGTCGATGGATCCCACTTCGCCGTTTCTGTTTTTGCCAACGATGATCTCGGCGTTTTCTTGAAGCTTGTTAAAAACGTGCTCGCTTTGATAAGGTTTGCCCTCGGCTGCTGCCTTGCTCTTTTTCTCGTTCTCCTCTTGCTCCAGATAGACCTCGTGTCTATATACAAAAAGGATGATGTCGGCGTCTTGCTCGATCGCGCCTGACTCTCTTAGGTCACTTAGCATAGGGCGCTTGTTCGCGCGTGCTTCAAGGCCGCGGTTTAGCTGCGAAAGTGCGATGATAGGCATATCCAGCTCGCGCGCTAGAAGCTTTAAGCCACGAGAAATTTCAGCTATTTGTATGTGGCGGTCGGCGAAGTTATTTGTGCTCATCATAAGGCCGATGTAGTCGATGACGCAGAGTGAAATTTCAGGATGAGCTGACTTTAGCTTGCGAAGCTGCGTCCTTACTTGGTGGATATTTACGTAGCCGCTATCGTGCACGAAGAGTTTTGCGTGCGAAAATTCGCTGCATGCATGGCTAAAGTGAGCGAGCTTCTCGTCGTCCAGGCTCGCTGTCATTATCTCTTGAAGCGGGATCGAGGTCTTATCTGCTAGCATCCTCATCATGATCTGCTCTGCTGGCATCTCAAGTGAGAAAAAGACGACACCAGCGCCACTTTTTAAAACGTGCCCCATGAAATTTAGACAAAGCGTCGTTTTGCCCATGCCAGGACGTGCTGCGATGATGATGAGGTCGCCATTTTTAAAGCCCTTTATCATCTCATTTAGCTTTTTAAAGCCGGTGTTTAGTCCGATGATATCGCGCTCGTTTAGGGCAGCTTGCTTTTGCATATGCACTATCAAGCTTTTTATGATATCTTCGCTATCTCTGATGCTGCCAGTGCCGCTGCCATCGACTAGCGAGTAAAACTCCTGACTTAGCTCATCGACCATATCGCGGCTAGCTTTGTCTTCATTTACCTTGCTTGGGATGTCGTGGGCGATCTTTACTAGACTGCGTTTTATCGACTTTTCTTTTAGCTCGTTTGCGTATCTTTGGATGTCGATGATCGAGTTTGTGGCTAAAATGCTCGCCATGACGTTGTCATCGTAGTTTTCGCCAAGCTTGTTTTTGATAAACGTCGATGCGATAGGCACGTCGCCGTTTAGACAATCAACCATCGCTTTGTAAATTTGCGCGTGAGCCTTTAGGTAAAAGTCCCCAGCCTTTATCGTGTCAAAAATTTCGCCCAAAGCATCGTTGTTTGCGATGATCGAGCTTAGTATGGCTCGCTCCATATCAAGGTCGTAAAGGTTGCTAAATTCTATCTCGTTAAGTCTCTCTTTTGCCACTGCTTTATCCTCTGCTCTTTATCTCGTCGTCGATCTCTTGTAAAAATCTATCCACAAGCTCGCTCTCAGGTAGCCTTGCGACCACTTCGCCGTGTCGCATGATCATGCCATTTCCCTTGCCAAATGCTATGGCTACGTCTGCGCCTTTTGCCTCGCCGATCGCATTTACCACGCAGCCCATCACCGAGACGTTTAGCGGCTCTTTTATCCCTTTTGTCTTTTCTTCTACGAGCTTTACTGCTGCCATGAGGTCAGCTTGCAAACGCCCACAAGTTGGGCATGATATGATGTTTAGCCCCTCTTTTTGGCGGCCACTATCTTTTAAGATCGCCTTTGCGACTTTGATCTCCTCTTCAAGCTCGCCCGTGATGCTAACTCTCATCGTATCGCCGATGCCTTCAAGCAAAAGCCCGCCAAGTGCGATCGCGGACTTGATAGTCGCGTGAAAAGTGGTACCTGCCTCTGTTACGCCTAGATGAAATGGGTAGTTTGTCTTTGGGCGAAGTGCTCTATAAGCTTGCATAGTGCGCTCGACATCGCTTGATTTAAGTGAAATTTTAATGTCCGTAAAGTCAAAATCCTCAAGAAGCTTGATGTTGTATAAGGCACTCTCCACCATCGCCTCAACCGTGCGGCCGTAGCGGTCCTCAAACTGCTTTTCAAGCGAGCCAGAATTTACGCCTATGCGGATGGGTAAATTTCTCTGTTTGCAGGCATCAACGACTGCTTTTATGTTTTTAGCTGAGCCGATGTTGCCTGGATTTATGCGGATAGCATCGACAAATTCGCTAACTATAAGCGCGTAGGTGTGGTTAAAATGAATGTCTGCAACGACTGGGATGGGTGAGCTGGCGACGATCTGCTTTAGCGCGCTGGCGTCCTCTTTGTCAAAAACTGCGCAGCGCACGATGTCACAGCCTGCAAAATATAGCCTTTGTATCTGCTCTAGCGTGCCTTTTACGTCCTTTGTCTTTGAAAATGTCATTGACTGCACGGAGATCGGTGCGTCACCGCCTATTAAAACATCGCGAATTTTTATCTGTTTTGTCGGGTATCGTTGCAAAATTTTGCCTTTAAATTTTATTGGGGATTATAAGAAAAAATGGCTTTTAAAAGGCTTGAAAAATTAATAAAGTTTATAAACGCAGGCAGTTTGCAATTAAGGCTCATGTATCGTAAATGCAAATTTTAAAATTTCACTCACTTGTAAGAATTGACTACTAAAATTTGGCTTTGCTTACCGCTTAGCTCAAATTTTAGAGCCAAAATCACTTGCTCATGAAATTTTAAAATTTGTTTGACCCTTATTTGGTTGATAAATAAAATTAGTCTTAATTTTTAATCACATGCAGTGCTTTAGCACTGAAGCATGCACCTCTAACGTCGTTGGGGCTTTACTCGGGCTTCGTCTCGTAACTGCGAGCAGACAGGGGATTGTTAAGGGGGAAGGGAGCTCTTTTGCTTCGCAAGCTCGCAACTGCAAGCAGAACGTCTGTCTCTTATACACATCTGACGCTGCCGACG
>NZ_CALACG010000368.1 GCF_937890585.1 uncultured Campylobacter sp. | reverse complement strand
AAGATATTGGAAGCGAAATGAGCTTAATTGCTACCGATAAGATCGATATTTCGCGCTATAAAAATAATGCAAAGCTAGCGGTAAAAGGCAAGCAACTATCTTAAGCGGTATTATGCCTAGCTAATATCACAGCAAATCCACTATATGAAGATATCAAAAAGTCATCCGAGAAACTTTTAAAGAAGCCTCTGTTTTCAAATTTTATTACTCAAATTTACGTAGATGCTGGCGGAAGAAAATTATCGCAAATAACTACAAAAGATGATCGATTAAAACATGAAATGTACCAGGAATACTATATACACGTCAAGTTGGCGGTAGACGGCAGTATACTGCCCGCATTTTGGCAAATTTTAGAGGAACATAGAGTGTCTATGCGTTTCATTTATGATATTTGTAGAAGCTCTAGCGTGGTTCCTGCAGACAGGGTGGATATCTGGGCGCAAGGTTTATATTACGGTTTTGATAGAAACTTTTTGGTTTCAAGCCATTTGCTGATACCTCAAATAGAGCATTTGGCGAGAATTTTACTGCAACAAGAAAAAATCCCTACGACTACTATCGATGAGTACGGCGTAGAATCGGAAAAAAGCATAAACTCGCTTTTGCAAGAACCAAAAATATATGAATTGCTCGGGAGAGATTTGACGGAAGAGCTAAAATTTTTACTAACGGAGCCGATGGGGTTAAACTACAGAAATAAAATATGTCACGGACTGGTCAGTGAATCCCCAAACTATGCCGATATTTATATTTGGTGGCTTTGCCTTAGGCTAACGGTTAATAACTGCGTTTCATTTGAGAACGCTTGCTAGATTTTATTACATTAGCTTACAAATAAAATATGCAATAAAGTCAAAAAAAATTACTAAAATTTAAAAAATACAACTAAAATTTGGAGATACTAATATATTAGGAGTTAATACAATAATTAGATAATGGCCGGGAGATAGGGATTCGAACCCCAGGAGGCTTTCACACCTCAACGGTTTTCAAGACCGCCGCTTTCGACCGCTCAGCCATCTCCCGAATTAAAGATTTGTGATTATAGCCAACTTTGCTTAAAATTTGCTATAACCACCAAAAATTATTCTGTTTTTTCTTTGACGTAGCTAGCGCCGTCATTGATCTTTTCTTTAGTCCATTCTTTGGCGTTGTGAGTATCTTCTTTTACGCCATGCCAAGTATTTGAACAACCTACCGCAAAAAATGCCACGCATACGATTAAAAGCAACTTTTTCATTGTTAATCCTTTAATTTGGTTTTTTTGAAGTCTGGAGGCGACACCCGGATTCGAACCGGGGATCAAAGCTTTGCAGGCTCATGCCTTACCACTTGGCCATGTCGCCACTTTTGGTGGTGCCCGAGACCGGACTTGAACCGGTACGGTAAAAACTACCGAGGGATTTTAAGTCCCTTGCGTCTACCATTCCGCCACTCGGGCAAAATTTAATGGAGCGGGAAACGAGATTCGAACTCGCGACCCCAACCTTGGCAAGGTTGTGCTCTACCCCTGAGCTATTCCCGCATTAAAGATTGCAATGTTACCTAAAAGTTGCTTAAAAATTTATTTTGCAAAATGTAAATTTCAAAATATTGTAAGGCATAAAAAGATAAAATACCAAATCTTTTTTGGGGTTATAGCTCAGCTGGGAGAGCGCTTGAATGGCATTCAAGAGGTCGGCGGTTCGATCCCGCTTAACTCCACCAACAGACGTTTTCAGGGGTTTTCAAACCTTGTCAAAAAATGCTTTTCAAAGCCTAAGTTTAGGGCTTTTATCACTTTTTAAGCTCTCACTTCTTATCATTGCATTTCAAACAATTCCACTCTTTTGAGTGTATATCTGAGTGTAAAAAAGTCTTTACACTAACTTTTTACACTCAAAATTAAGGGTTACGAAATGGCAAGCTTTGCGAACGATTTGGCACTAAAAAAATTTACACTCAAAAATAAAAATCGTGAGTGGGTAAAAGATGACGGAGTAAAATTTTTATACGTGCTTGCATACAAGACCCAAAAAGAAACCACCAAAACATTTTATTTCAAATATCAAGAGAGCGACGAGAAGCGGACGACAAAGCAAATCAAAATAGGCAAATATCCGAGTATCACGCTAGCAGAAGCAAGAGCGAAAGCTTTGGAGCTTGAGAGGCTAAGAGATAGGGGCGAGGACTTACAGACAGCCACAGCCAAGCAAAAGGCTATCACGTTTAAAGATGTAGCCGATGAGTGGATAGACAAAGAGCAGAGTAAAGGGCTAATCGCTTTTAATAAGCAAATCGGACGTATTGAAAAAAATCTAATCCCCTATCTAGGCAGCAAAGAGATAACCGAGCTAAAACGCAGGGATTACGCGCACGCAATAGAGCAGATACAAGCACGAGAAGCAAAAAGTGGCATAACACACGAAACTTCGTTAAGAACTTTTAGGCTACTTCGTAAGATTTTAGACTTAGCAGTAAATAAAGGCTACATCGAGCATAACCCAACAAGGGATATTATCTTTAACGACGCTTTCAAAACCTCATCAAATAACCACTACAAGGCAATAACCGATCCAAGCAAGCTAAAAGAGCTATTAAGAGCAATGCAGGACTATCAAGGCTCGTTTTACACACAGCAGGCATTAATATTTGGCGTGCATACCTTTTTACGTAGTGCAAATGTGAGAGAACTAAAATGGCAATACGTGGATTTTGAGAATAATTTAATCACGTTTCCAGGCGAAGCGATGAAGCTAAGAGAAATTTTTTATATGCCAATGAGTAAGCAGGTCAAGAAGCTTTTAAAAACAATGCTGGAGCACAAAAGGGGCGATTTTGTCTTTCCTAGTGGCATAAGTGCAACAAGACCGCTAAGCGATAGCACACTCAACCAAGCAATTAAGCGGTTAGGCTTTGGCGATGAAATGGTCTTTCACGGCTTACGCACGACAGCAAGCACGCTACTAAATGAAAACATCAAAAATCACGGCTTTAGTAGCGACGTGATAGAGCTTTGCCTAGACCACAAAGAGCGAAGCAGTGTAAAAGCTATTTATGACCGAAGCCAGAGGCTGGACGAGAGGGCGAGATTAATGCAATGGTGGAGCGATTATTTAGATAGTTTAGTAAAGGAGTGAAAATGGCATACAACCAAAAAACACAAGACAAAAAAGATATTCAAATATTAAAACAAGTAGAAATAATAATATCTGATATTAGGGCATATTTAAAAGAGGGGCACACCGTTAATTACGACGGCGAATTTATGGCAATGATTGAAAAAGTCAATGCTGGAGAGGCTGGCAAATTATCGCTGGACGATTTTTCGCCACTTTTTAAATTTTATTCCGATGATGAATTAAAAAACAAAGCACTAATAAATTTTACAACCTTTTTTAAACGAATAATAGACGCAAGAGCCGTTAAAAAAGATATTTTAGTAACGAGATATGAAAATTATTTAAAGGCGATGGAATATTTAAAACACGCTTTTTATTTTTACCCAGACGACAACGAAACCATACAAGATAAATTTTACATAAACATAGACACAAACAAATATTATGAAGATAATGGGTTATCCCCTTTTGAAAATGAAATAAATATTAGCTTTTCGAGTTTTCAAAACTGGGCTGAACTTTATTTTAAAGACTTTAAGAAGCTAAAAAAAGAATACGATATGCACACTAATAAACAAACAATAAAAGA
>NZ_CALACG010000367.1 GCF_937890585.1 uncultured Campylobacter sp. | reverse complement strand
AGAGAATTCTAAACAAAAATTTATAGCATTTAGGGGCTAGTTTTAGCCCCTTTAAATTTAAGGGTTTGATAATGAAAAATGAGGTTTTAAAATTTACACTACTACTTAGCCTAAGTGCAGCTAGCCTTATGGCAAACGCAGACTACAACGAGTCTTACGCCATGGGAGCAACAAGTGGTGGATATGTTTTAAATGGACTACAACAACAAAAAGAGATAGGCATTGGCTACGATGCTGATGCAGTCATCAAAGGTTTTGCTGATGCTTTAAAAAAAGAGGCTAAGCTAAGCGATGATGAGATAGCAAAGCTACTAAACAAAAGAGCTGAAAATTTAGACAAGATAATAAAAGAAAAAGAAGCTGCCACGCTTAAAGAGAGAATTGAGCAAGGCAAAGCTTTCATGGATAAAAACGCAAAAAATAAAAATGTAAAAACAACAAAATCAAAACTACAATATGAAATCATAAAATCAAGCTCAAAAGGAGCAACTCCAAAGCCTGAGAGCATCATAATAGCAAGCTACAAAGCAAGCTTTATCGATGGCAAGGTATTTGACGAGACAAAGGAAGCTCCAGCTCACCTTTCTATGCTAAATTTAATCCCTGGTCTTGAAGAGGGTTTAATGCTTATGAAAGAGGGTGATAAGTATAAATTTGTTATCCCACCAGAGCTTGCATATGGCGATAGCGGAGTTGAAAACATACCAGGGGGAGCTACTATCGTTTTTGAGATAGAGCTTATTAAGGTCTTAAAGCCTAGCGAGTTAGCTGAGGCTGCTAAGAAAATTCACGAAAAAGAACAAAATGAAGGCATTAAAAGGCCTCATTAATCCATAAAAATGGAGTTAAAAATGCAAAATCAAAATAACAGAAGAGCATTTTTCAAACGTCTAGCAGTGGTTGCTGCTGGTGCTAGCGTGGCGAGCAGTGGTTTTGCTTTTAAAGAAGAGGAAAGTGTAAAAAAACCACATTTTGGCATGATATTTGACCAAAATAAATGCGTTGGTTGCACGGATTGCGAGATAGCGTGCAGGGAGGTAAATTTAGTCCCAAAAGGACAGATGAGACTTTTCGTTCAAGATAAGACTGATCCTAAAAATTTACTAGATAAAAGATATGTTAGGGTCTCATGCCAGCAGTGCGTAGACGCCCCTTGTGTAAACGTTTGCCCAACAAACGCCTGTCACAAGGACCCAAAAACAGGTATCCAGACTACAAACATAGATGACTGCATCGCCTGTAAATACTGTATCGTAGCCTGTCCTTACGACGTGAGATATATCGACAAAGTCAATCACTCAGCCCAAAGCTGTAACTTCTGCGTAGATACAAATTTAAAGGATAAAAAAGATCCAGCTTGTGTCGAGGCTTGTAGGTACGAAGCTTTGGTATTTGGTGACTTAGACGATGAGAACTCACATATCAGCCAGCTTTTAGCTGTTAAAGATAGTATAAGGCTAAGAGCAGAACTTGGTACAAAACCAAGCCTTAGATATATTCCTAAAGTAAAAACGGGGGTGTAAGATGGATGGTGCTATAAATTTTAGCGAGACATTTTCGCACGGAGTTGAGTGGGGCTGGCCGATCGCTGTTTATCTTTTGCTAGCTGGTATGAGTGGTGGCGCTTTGATCGTCGCTATACTTTTAAAACACTATAAAAAGCAAGAGAATTTCAGCCCATTTTTTAAGGCTGCTTCGCTTTTAGCGTTCGTTAGCATCATGCTTGGTATGGTTTGTCTGATAGCTGACCTTGAAAAACCACTATTGTTTTGGAAAATTTTGATCAACTATAACTTCAAATCAGTTATGTCTATCGGTGTTGCTGGACTTTGTGTCTATATACCGCTTAGCTTTTTGATGTGTTTGTATGCCTTTAGCACGGAGTTAAAATCTTTTTGTGGCATTTTTGATGGCATAATGAAAATTTTAAATCCTCTCTACCCGCTTTTAAGTGTGCTTTGCCTACTTTTTGCGGTGGTTATTTGTGCATATACAGGCTTTTTGATCTCAGTACTTATTAGATTTCCGCTGCTAAATACAGCTGTACTTCCAGCTTTATTTGTCGCTTCTGGTTTAAGTGCGGGTATAAGCGGCAGTAGCTTGGTAGCTGCGCTATTTTTCAAAGAAGATCCGCACTCAAGCGACCTTCACGCGCTTCACAGCGTAGAATTTAGCGTTTTGGGAGTTGAAATTTTACTAATAATGATGATTTTTGTATCACTATTTATCGGCTCAACCTATCAGCAAGAAGCAGCAGTTGCGTTTTATAGCGGTGTCTGGGCTAAATTCTTTTGGCTTGGCGTTGTGCTAGTTGGTTTTGTTGTGCCTTTTGTTTTAAATTTCGCACTTGGCAAAAGCGTAGCAAACTTGAAATTTAGCTTTTATATCAGCTCGATAGCAGCTGTTGTTGGTGTTTTGTTACTTAGAATTTTTATTCTTTATGCAGGACAGACTTACGGTATATAAGGTCTAAAACAAGCGATGAAAATTTTAAACGTCTACCGCTTGTCTTTAGTATTATTATTTATCCTTGCATTTGGTGCAGGGGCAGCAACCTTTTTGGAAAATTTTTATGACACACAGACGGCTAGAGTGCTAGTTTATGAAGCACTCTGGTACGAGTGCGTCATGGCTGCTTGTGTTATCTGCTTGGCTATTAGTATCATTAAAACCAAGATGTATAAAAAACCTGGAGCATTTTTCGTACACCTTGCTTTTATCGTCATCTTCATCGGTGCTGCGCTTACAAGGCACTTTGGCGAAGAGGGCGTGCTACATTTAAGGGTTGGCGAGAGCGGCAACACCATGCAAAGTGTAAAGCCTTATTTGAGAGTTGAGATGCCAAATGAGAGCTTTAGCTTCCCACTAAGACTTAGCCTACTTGGCGACAATGACTTTCACTTCAAAAAAGATATAAACGGCAAAGAATTTAAGATAAAGATAGCTGGCTATAAAAAGGATGAGAAAAACGCCCCAGCTACGCTTACCATAGAGGCTGGCTTTGCTGGGCAAAAGAGCAAGAGCGCCAAGGTAAAAGGCGGAGCTGGATATGATCTTGAGCCTAGCATTTTAAGCTTTGATGGGCAAGAGACTAAATTTTACTTTAGCTCACGAGCGATAAATTTACCTTTTTCGCTAAAACTTGAGAAATTTATCCTAGAGCGTTATGCTGGACTAAATAGCCCATCGTCTTACACAAGCAGGGTAAATATCGCAGGCAGCGAGCATGACATCTCGCTAAATAACCCACTAACGATAGATGGGTATAAAATTTTTCAGTCATCATACGACCCTGACGAGCAAGGAAGTGCCCTTGAGATAAACAAAGACCCAGGCAAAATTCCAACCTACATCGGATATTTTCTGCTTTGTCTTGGCTTTGTGGCAAATTTATTTAGTAAAAATAGCCGATTTTTTAGGCTGCTAAATTTCATAAAAGGCTCTCAGATAGCATTTTTGGCCATTATTTTGCTAAGTGCGACACCAAATTTTGCTAACGAAAATAATAAAAACTTAGAGACACATGCGGGTAAATTTGCCAAAATCTTAGTTCATACTGATAGCAGGGTCGCCCCAGCTAGCTCAGCTACAAGGGCCGTGATAAGCAAAATTTCAACCAAAACCACGCTATTTGGGCTTAGCAGCGAGGAGCTTATGCTCTCTTTTGCCCTTTCGCCAAAAGAGTGGATGCAAAAAAGGCTTGTTAGGATCACAAACGATAGGATAAATGAGCTTTTAGGACTTGATAAGAGCGAGAAATTTGCTAGTTTTAGTGATGTTTTTAGCGAGGAAGGCGACTATAAACTGGGCAAATTTGTAGAAGCTGCCAATGAAAAATCCGCCTCAAAAAGAGATAAATTTGACAACGACGTGATCAAATTTGATGAGAGGCTAAACGTCTTATATTTTGCGCTAAAGGGCGAGATGCTTAAATTTATCCCAGCTAAAAGCGGCGATAAGATCACGTGGCTATCAGTCAATGAAGCCTTTGGCTCAAATGAAATTCCAAACGAATTTAAAAATGTTTTAAGTAGCTACATAGGAAATTTAAGCCTTTGCGTGCAAGAAGGCGAGTGCAAAGAGGCTGATAAGAGCTTGGAGCAAATTTCAAGCTATCAAAGAGGCGTTTTGGGCTCTCTTGCGCCAAGCGAGGCAAAAGTCGGCCTTGAAGTGCTCTATAATCAAATGGAAATTTTTAAATTTCTCATATATTTTTATATGATCCTTGGGCTAGTTTCGCTCGCTCTTGGCTTTTATAGACTCTTTTTCGGAAGGAAATTTAGATTTGAAAAGGCTTTAAGCCTTGCATTTTTCACTGCGTTTGCGGTGCACGCTGCAAATTTAGTCCTTCGAGCCTTCATATCAGGCCACGCACCTTGGAGTGATGCTTACGAGAGCTTGGTTTATATCTCATTTACAAGCGTTTTGGCTGGAGTGCTATTTTTTAGAAAGCAAAGCTTTGCGCTATCGGCTGCGTCGCTCTTTGCGGCTATATCTTTGCTGGTAGCTCATCTAAATTTTATAAATCCACAAATAACAAATTTAG
>NZ_CALACG010000366.1 GCF_937890585.1 uncultured Campylobacter sp. | reverse complement strand
ATGAATATATAAAAAATACTAACCTAAAACAATATGATACAAAGGCAAAAGCATTTAAAGATAAATTGCAAAAGGCAGGATATGATAGCATCATATTAGACGATAACGTAATAATTGCATTTAACCCAAACCAAATAAAACATGTAAAAAACAATGGAAATTTTAATAAAGAAAATGACATTTATTCATTAGGGGATAAAGGCTATTATGATCCAGTTAAAAAAGAAATTGGACTTAGTGAAATAGCAGATAAATCAACCTTAATGCACGAAATCCAACACGCCATACAAGATATTGAAGGGTTTGCGAAAGGAAGCAATGCAACTGATAAAAAATATGCTCTATATCATGGTGAAGCTGAAGCGAGGAATGTACAAAATAGGCTCGACTTAAATAAAAAAGGCAGAGCTCATCCGCATGAGACTTTTGATGTAAATCCAAACGAGACATTTGTAAGTAGAGAAGATGGCGTAAATTTTAGTCAAAAATTGCCTGAGTTAAAAGAAAAACGAGGCATCTATAATGTTACATATAATGGCAAATTTTCAACTCCAGTTTATAAGGATTTAAAGGATGTAGAGGGAGCGGTAAGATATGCGATAGGAAATAAAAACAAAGGGGCTAAACATATCGAGATAAAGCATTTAGAAGACACAACAAAGGAAGGTTATGTTACGAAGCAAGAACTATTAAATATGGGCGAGAATATGCGTAAATTTATAAAAGAATATAAAGAACCATTTATAAATGATCGCAACGCAAGGCTTTATGAATGGGAAGATAAAGATGGTGTGAGATTTAGGCTTGTCATAAATGATATAAAGGATAAAAACGGAGGAAGCGGGATACACTCCGCAATTACTTCAACCTCCGCTAATGATGATATTATAACCTTTTATTCTGATAGAAATCTAAAAGAGCCGATGAAGTTTGAGAACCCAAAACTTAAACTACTTGATGCGATAGACAATAGTAGCGACAAAGTTAGTGCAGTTGAAAAAATATTGCTCAATAAACATATAAGCGACGGCGTAAAAGCTAAAGCGGTTAATAGACTAACTAAAAATAAAATTAGTCAAGCAACTAAAAATAGCTATATATCTACTAAAAACTCCGAAAATAATTAAAAGCCCTATCTTTTAGGGCTCACTTTTTTTAAAAACATTAAATTTTCTTTTTGATTTTCTCAAAATTGGGTAGATTTGACACAGCTACAAATGATAAATTGCCATTAAATTGCATAAAAGGAGCAAAGAAATGGCAATAACAACTACTGGGTTTCAAGCCCCAGCAACAAAAAGAGAAGGGCTAAAGCCTTCGGTATATGACAAAATAATTTTAATAGGTGCTGATGAGACGCCTATACTTAAACTTATTGGCACTTCAAGTGTTAAAGGTATAGAGCACTCTTGGTAACTGACAGCTTAGCTGCCCCAAAGAAAAATGCACAACTAGAGATTTCTGACTTTGATGATCAGATCAAATCAAGCGTGCAAAAGACTTCAAATGCGGTGCAAATTTTCACTTCAAACGTTAGCGTTTCAAGAAGTATGCAAGCAGTGGCTACTTATGGCGGTAAAGAGCTAGAGCGCGAGACAGCAAAAAGAGCGAAAGAGCATAAGCTAGATATGGAGTATGCTATCTTTGGTCTTGGTCGTGATGCTGATGTTAAAAAGAGCGTGTTTAAAGCACCGACTGTTAGAACGGATGCAACAGCTGGCGAAATGGCAGGCTTATTTTACTTCTTGGCTAAGGGTGCGGCTGCATTTGCAAGTGGTAAGCGTGGCAATGTTGTAGCATTTGATAGCTCAGGCGATTGGAAAGGCACTCCAGTAGCACTAACTGAAACTATCTTATCTCAACTACTTCAAAACATTTGGGACGCAGGCACAACTCCAAAAGATGTATTCATTGGCGCTGATCTAAAGCCAGCTATCAATAAAATAGCAACTCGCCAATTTGGCAACGAGAAAAACATTAACTCTAGCGTTGTTAGCCTAGACACTGACTTTGGCAGGGTAAATTTTAGACTTCACCGCTTCTTAAGCCCTAAATACGGATTAGGCGATTGTATCATTGCAGGCGACTTTGACTACATGAAAAATGGACTACTTGTCCCAACCGAGCTAAAAGACGTGACTACTTCAAAAACAGCTATCCAAAAGAGATACTACACAGAAAGTTGTATTGAAGTAAGAAACGCAGACGCATTTGCAATAGGCGTTGGCTTAAAGGCATAACAATGCTTGCAACCGAAGCAAAAAAACATTTGAGCTTTAAAACGACAGCAGGGGTTAAGCTCCCTGCTGATGATATGCTTGGCTCACTATTTTTAGAAGCAATGCTTTTTTGCTGCGATAAGTGCGTGCCTAACGTCCTTATTAGGCGAGTGGGTAGTGAAGAGACACCATATAGAAATTTAAAAGAAGATACTTTTATTTGCGTGCCAGATATACCAAATTTTAGCAATCCAAAAGAGCACCTACAAATAGATGAAGCTTTGAGCTATGCAGTGATTAACTATGTAGCTTTTTTAATAAATAAAGACACTTATTATCGCACACTAACACTTGAGGCGATAGCAGACTACAACGCAAACGAAATGAGTGACTATGACCGAATATGATCTCTATAAGGTTTTAAAAAACGCAAAAGATTTAAGCAAAATAGATCTCTTGCGTTTTTTTAAAGAATTTGCAGAAAGAATAAAAAAGATGAAAGATACAGCAAAGGCTAAAAAATGGTAACAATAGAAGAATTGAAACTCGGGAATAAGACATTAGAAGCACTTAAATTTTTGCTTTTGCAGATCAATGAGCTTGATGTGATCCTTAATGAGCTTAATTTTGAAGAGCTAAGAGAGGCTAATAACCAAGCCAAAACGCAGATAGAAGTATTAAATAACATAAAAACAGTAGTGTTAAACACCGAAAAATCAATAGAGCAGGTAAAAGCCTCAATCGATAGTAGAAGCGAGGAAATAAATACTACCAAACAAGAAATAGAAGATGCAAAAACAAACATTATAAAAGCCAAAGATGATACCATTCTAATATATGAAAATATTTCAAGTAAAAGCGAAAGAATAGAGCAAAAATATAATGAGATTGGTGAGATAAAAAAAGGGGTCGATAGGAAGTTTGATGATATAAAAACCATAGAAGAACAAAGTCGAGATATAGCTAACGAAATAATTAACAATAAAAACATTATACTAAGAAAAATAGATGAAAATATAAATACTTTAAATAATACTATTTCTAATATCAATATTTTAAAAAATGAGACTTTACAAGAGATAGCCACAACTAAATCTAGTGTAGATACAAAAGCCAATGAAGCCCTTAATACAGCCACATCATCTCTAAATGAGATTAAGACTATCCTTAATGACTTTAAAGGCAAACAAACGGAGTTAAATGCTCTTAAGGCAAGCCTAGAGATCCTAAAGAGTAGCCTAGAGAACCTAAACAAATCAGGACTTATCAACGACACCCAAGCAGGCATAGCTCAAACTTACTCTAGCAATAAAATAAACAACTTATTGCAAGGGGTGCTAAGAGAGAGTGACGCAGCTGAGAGTAATGCTAATGGTAAGCTTGTAAAAAGAAACGCTCAAGGCAATATCTATGCTACTAACGTTTATCTTAATGCAACAACAAAAGCTGAAGTGAGCGATATAAAGAGCTCTTTAGCGACTGACAAGTGGAGATTTATCGTAAGAGATACAGGGGAAGGCTTGCTTAGGTCTATGTCTATCAAGGACTTTATAAGCTCCCAAGAGGTTGATGCTTATACTAAAGAGCAAGCAGACCGTTACTTTATCAAAAAAGGCGATGTATCAAATGAAAATGAAGCAAATAAGGTTGTTGTGAGAGGGCAAAATGGTTTTATATCTGTTGGAACGATAGCCTCATACACCTCCATAACGTCTCCTGCGTATGATATATTCCTTGAAAAAAATAACTATGACTATACTTTTGGTGTGTTTTTCAATAATTCACTATATAGAGTTAGAGCTCGTGACATTAAAGGATATTTAGATAATTATTATGCTGATAAGAAAATCACAGAGAAAGGCTTAAATGATATTAGAGCAAACATACCCCCTAGGAACAAACCAAATGGCTATGCAGGACTAGATGCTAAGGGAAAAATAACTCTTGACCTCTTGCCCTATACTGAGAATATTGTGGAGCTTTCTAATGAGATGAGTATTGACCCTCGGAAAGGTAAAAACTTCATAATAACCTTAGACAGCACACGTGGAGATTTTTCTTTTTGGCCAACTCAGTTTGGCGTAGGACAGGGTGGTGTTATAGTTGTTAAAGGGGCTAATAGAATAGAAAGCTGGAATAGCAATATAAAATGGAGAGAAGTGCCAACTGATTTAGGAGAAACTGAAGTCTTTTCTTACTTCATAGCTAGTGCAAGCGAAGTATATATGGGGAGGGCATAATGAGCTTTATGATAGGTTGTGGCGGTGGCTATACAGATGGTAAGCCTGCTTTGATGACCCCTAAATATTTTAATACTCAAGCT
>NZ_CALACG010000365.1 GCF_937890585.1 uncultured Campylobacter sp. | reverse complement strand
AAATTTCACCAGCTGCCGCTAGCTCCGCCTCCGCCAAAACCGCCGCCGCCGCCACTAAAGCCGCCTCCTCTGCCGCTTGAGCGACCGCCACCTCCATTTGAGTCTGAACCACCTCGTCTAAAGCCCATTGGCAAAGAGCCGCCTTGGCTATTTCTCTTAAAAACGTCTTTTAAAATAAAGAAAAATACCGCAAATATAAAGGCAAATGCGCCAAAGATTATGAGGTAGTTTCGCACGCCAAATCCCTGCTCAAGCGCTGTCGATACAAGTCCAGCAAAGCACGTGCTAAAGCCAGTTCGCATAAAAAATTTGCCAAAGATTACAGAAGCAAAGCATGAGATTATGCCAGCGATAAATGCGATCACGCCAAAAGGCACGTCGCCAAGGCTAAATTTACTCCTAAACTCCTCGCCACTAGCTACTTTTATGATCGCCAAAACGCCATCTTTCACGCCTTCGCTCATCTTGCCGTTTTTAAACTTGGGTATCATGACGCTATTTATGATCTGGCTTGCCACGGCGTCAGTTAGCACCCCTTCAAGGCCGTATCCAACCTCGATGCGGACCTTTTTCTCATTTGGAGCAACCACCAAAAGCACGCCGTTGTTATCTTTTTTTTGACCTAGTTTGTAGCCTCTAGCGATCTCAAGAGATAGCTCTTCAATGCTCCTGTTTTCAAGCGAATTTAAAGTCACGATGGCGATTTGCATGGTGCTATTTTGCTCGAAATTTTGCAATAAATTTAAAAGCTCATCTCTTTCATTTTGTGAAAAAACATGAGTCTCATCGTTGATCTGCTCATTGAACTTTAGAGCAAAACAAAAGCAAAATGCAAAGAGCAAAAGGCTAATGATTTTTTTCATTATTTCTCAAACGAAACTTTTGGGTTTTTTATATCTTCGCTGCTAACCTCGATGCCTTGTTTTGGCTTCATCTCTGGGTAGAAAATGCCTACTATAAATTTACCTGGAAAGCTTCTAAGAGCTACGTTGTACTCTTTTACGGCCTCGATGTAGTCGCGTCTTGCTACGCTTATGCGGTTTTCTGTGCCCTCAAGCTGGCTTTGGAGTGATAGGAAATTTTGGTTTGCTTTTAGCTCTGGGTAGCTCTCGCTAACTGCCATTAGCCTGCCAAGTGCGGAGCCTAGCTGACCTTGAGCTGCCATAAATTCTTTAACCTTTGCCTCGTCGCTAAGACTGCTTGCGTCGATGCTTACTTGCATGCTCTTGCTTCTTGCGTTTGCCACGTCTTCAAAGACCTTTTGTTCGTGGGCTGCGTAGCCTTTTACAGTTTCAACTAAATTTGGCACAAGATCGGCTCTTCTTTTGTATTGATTTAGCACCTGCGACCACTTCTCGTTGGTGTTTTCATCAAGCACGACAAATGAATTTGCGTATTTGAAAGCGCCAAAAACAAGTGCTGCTATGACCACAACTATGGCTATTAAATTTTTCATGTCTTCTCCTTTAAAAGGGGTGATATTAGTAAAATAAGGCTTAAAAAATGATGTGAATTGAAGT
This sequence comes from uncultured Campylobacter sp., assembly GCF_937890585.1. Lineage (GTDB taxonomy): Bacteria > Campylobacterota > Campylobacteria > Campylobacterales > Campylobacteraceae > Campylobacter_A. Next base: position 5,562 of record NZ_CALACG010000365.1, on the reverse strand, counting down.
TAGTTAAGTGAAGTGAGTGCTTAAAGCGCACTCACTTTTGGGGATTATAGGTCTGTTTGGACTTTATCGTCTATTTGTATATGGATAGTGTGTCCATCTACTTGATCTTTACTTGAGTAGCCCTTAAAGCCAGCATCTGCATGTATAGAAGGATCTTTTTCTAACTCCCACTTACCTTTGATATCCACTTTATTGGTTGCGTCACCTTTTATCTTAAGGACAGTGTTTGGATTATCAGTGATATCAAAGATTGCATTTGCATCAAATTTGATCTCAGAGTTGCCTTTAAGTTGGATATTTTCAAAGCTTTCGACTTTAGCATCAAGGCCAGTCACACGACTAAAATCAACCACTTTATTATCAACTACTAAAGTATCAGCACTTCCTTCACCGCCTTTCATAGTTGAGTTTTCATCGTAATTGATAGTGTAATTTTTCACATTTAGATGAAGGTCATTAGAATAAACCTTGCTTGCTAAGCCATTTGGCGTTATAAGCGTAGTTTCCACATTTAGGTCATAGGCTGATCTTGCGTTGATATCAAGCGAATATTCAAACACGCCTTTACCTATATCTTGATCTGTTAATTCATAGGTATCAGTTTTTGTTTGTGTGTGATCATCTGGATCAGTATATTTAAACTCTACTTTATCGCCAGCTTTAGCATCTTCATTGAGATAAACTTTTATCTGGGCCTTATCCTGACTTCCAGAATCTCTCAATAAGGCTCCTCTTATAGCATCTATTTCGGCACTAGCACTATCTGTCTTACTCACATGATTATCAAAAGCATCTGTTAGAGTTACTTTTGCTTTTGTCTCCGCACCAACTTCAATTTTAGCATCAAACTGAAGTGGTTGATCTCTATCTAGTGAAAATTGAGAGTGAGTGACTAGATCTTCCAAGACAATGTTGCCATTTACATCTTTGCTAATAACTTTATAGCTTTTTGTGAAAGGAGTAGTAGCACCAGGGTTTGTTATCTCAACATTTATCTTATCGCCTTCTATAACGCTTCCAGGGATAGATACATTTACTTTTGAAGTGCTTCCGCCTGATTGGATCAAGCCTTTATCAGACTCATCTCTAGTTATGGTGCCATTGTCATTTAGGTCAGCGCCAATATTTAAATTTAATCCAGCCTCACTTAGAGGAGCTAGCTTTATTTTTGCCTCAGGACTAGGCACTGGCTCACTACTACCATTTGATATGATAGCAGTTACACTAGTCTCACGACCTGGTAGCATGGCAACGCCACCTATTCTTATAGTATTGTTTTTAAGCTCATGTGGAGTATGTGTTAGATCGGTATCATCTATTAATGAAATTTTGCCATCAGGAGCTTTTGAAACAGTATAGTTTACAGGTCTAGTTGCTGTAGTGCCATCAGTTTTTGGTTCAGTTATTAGCACCTCTACCTTATCGCCAGTTATGACATTATATGGCACTTGAACGCTTATGGTTGTTACTTTTACTCCATCAACAGATATAGCCTCATCTCTATCTATCGTTTTATCCCTACTTGCATCATCTTCTATAAATTCAACTTTTAGATCTTTGGTATCTATCGTCTCAAGTGTAGCCTTGGCTGTTTTTGTTACTCCATTTATAGTGGCCTCAACCTGCGCAGGATGATCTTTATCTATATGTACATCAGGAATTGTTAGCTTATTGTCTGCTGGAAGCAAATCAGTGTGATTATCTGGAAATTTTAGAGTAATGCGATTGCCGACATTTGAAACAACAGTATATTCTTGTTCTACTCCACCATTTACTTTGACTTTTATAACATCACCACTATTTACAGTAGTTGGGATCTGAAGTGTGGCAGAAGTTGTATTTAACTGACCATCTGTCATCGCCTCATCTCTACTTAGTATCTCATTTCTATCACTATCTTCATTGATAAATAGCCTAAAGCCAGTTCCTGCACCAGCACCTTGAGCATCAAGCATTATGTCACTCTTTGTGCCTACTTTATCAACGCCAGTATTGTCAGTAACCTTAGCATTTATGATAGTCGTATGATCCTCTGTTAAATTTAGAGTGTATTCAACTACTTTATTTCCATTTGGATCGTTTACAATATTTAATGTTTCACCACCACCGATGGCAACCAAATTTCCGCCAGCATCTTTGCTTATGGTATATTCTTTAGGTGTTTTATTGTTTGGAGCATCTTTATTGTATGACTCTACTACTAGCTTATCTCCTACGACAAAATTTGAAGGAAGTTTTATAGTTGCTGTCGTAGTTGTCTCGCTATGATCGCTGTTTGCTTCAGCGCTATACAAGATGCCGTCATTATCAGCATCTTCTTCAAAAGTGATCTTCATATCATTATGAAGTTTTTCAAGAGTGTTATGGTTTTTAGCTTCGGCTTTTTTGCCACCGCTTGCATCAGTAGTCTCTGCAGCTACGTTGATAGTTTTACCAGCTTCTATCAAAACACCTTTGATCTCTATCTCATTCTTATCATTTACGGTTAAGGTCTCAGAAGTATTTTTTAGTGTGATCTTACCGTGATCATCTCTACCAGTAACCTTATAAGTTTTAGTCTCAGTTGAAGTGCCATTGTTTATTGTTACATTTACAACATCGTCAGCTATAACATTATTTGGCACTTTTACTGCAATTGTAGTCTTAAGTAGATCATTGTCTCCGTCTTTGCTTTCTGATCTTGCCAAAGATACGTTACGATCGCCATCTTCTACAAATCTTACGGCCATATCATTTATGCCAGCCATCGTAACACTACTTGAGCCTTTAGCGTGTTGAATGCTGCCATCACTATCTACTATCTCAGCTGTTACTTTAGTTTCTAGGCCAGTTGCTGTTTTGATACCAGAAATTTTAAAACTTCTGCCGTCTGCTTCTGTATTTATTTCATTGCCAGCACTATCTTTTACAAAAAACTTACCATTTGCATCTCTTCCAACAGTATATTCTTTTGTTCTAGGAGTCTCATTTGGTTCATTTATAGTTACAGTTAGTTTATCTCCACTTACTGCATTTTTAGGAAGCTTAATGGTAACTTTCGTGCTATTAAGACCATCGACGCTGATAGCTTGCTCTCTGGTCATAGTCTTGGCTCCATTAGCCTCTTCAAAGATAACTTCAGGTGCTTTTACATACTCTAAGCTAGCTGAAGCCTCCACAGGAGCTATATGAGCGTTCCTATTTGGGTTTATGTGAGTAATGCTAGCTGTTATAGTTGTGTCTTCTCCATGTCTTACGCTAAATCCTTCAACATTAATAGCCCATTGATTAAGCTCCTCTTTTAAAGGAGCGTACTCAACATCGCCAGAATTAGTATGTTCTACTACTTTAGTTATAACACCTTTATCATTTACATGTATAATAAAGTCTCTTGTAGTATTTTCAAATTCTGTTTTACCATTAGAATCTTTTAAAAACGCTTTTCCTTCAGGATCATTAGGGTCTAGCTTAGGAGTTTTTATAGAAAGCGTAAGCTTATCACCATCATCAACCCTATTTGGCAATGTGATCTTTGCAGTTGTGTGATTTACTTTTTCATCACCTAAATCTTCATTGACACCATTAAAATTCCTATCAATCTTAGCAACACTCTCTTGTCTTGAAATTTCGTGAAGAGTTTTTTGCTCAGATAGCGTTATGGTTAATCCTGATCCGATTGGATGTACATTATCTGTATCCGACTCTGCACTTTTTACAACATCATTTTTATCCACTACATGAACACTAGCAGTTGTTTTTACCCCAGGGAATATATCAAGTGGCACGCCAGTCACTTTGTGATCTCTGACCATTTCTGGAGTTAGTTCTACTGTGATTGTTTTTTCATGAGGAGCTGATGGATTGTTATAATTTAACGGATCAGTATAAGTTATAACGATCTTATCGCCAGCTACTACATCTTTTGGAAGAGTTATATCTACTGGTGAAGTTCTAAAATTTCCATCTGTTCCTTTATTTTCTGCGTCTGTTAGAAAGCCATTGTTGTCACCATCTTCAGTAAATACTAAAGTCGGTCTTACATCTGGAGTTGTTTCATCACTAGCAGTTGCGCTTGTCATTGTATTTGTACTATCTGTTACGTAAGCCTCTACTTTTGAGAGTTTATCTTCAGCAACTGGCATATCGTTTATTTTATAGCCATTATCTATTATATTTTGAGTGATAGGCACGTTTTTATTCTCTACGGTGCCATCAGGCTTTGTTAGTTTTACATGCAGTATATCACCAACGATCACATCTGTTACAGTTATAAGCACTGGAGTTTCATTTAGATTGCCGTCTTTATTATTTTCAGTATAGGTCAAAAGCCCATCATTGTCAGGGTCTTCATCAGGATTGTTATTAAGATTCATATCCTCTGTAAATTTAACAACTGGAGCACTAAAACCAGTAGGGGTCACACTATCTTCGCTCTTACCACTAACATTTCCTTGGAAATTTGTGATAGTCGCATCGACCTTTGAAATTTTACCTGTCTCAATAGGTGCATTAAGAGGATATCCGCCAGTTAAGATGCTTGGAGTTATTACTACATTTGTTTTTACCTCGTTACCATTTGGATCAGTAACAGTGATATTTAATACATCGCCAACTCTAACCGTTCCATCATTTGGCACAGTGATAAGAACTTTTGATGTATTTAAATCATTATCATTTGCATGCTCAACTCTAGTTAGGATGCCATCATCTGGATCATCACTTACAAATTTAACAGTTGGGGCACCTGGTATTATAGTATCATCGCCGTCATTGCTATATCCGCCTATTGAACTATCGTATGATTCAAAAGCTCTATTTGTGTCAGTTAAATTTCTATAAGTTTCATTGATATTTGAGTAGTGACCACCCTCGGCAAAGCTAGCCGCACCAAGGCTCACGCCATCGCCGCCACCGCCTGCAGCAGCGTTTCCACCAGCAGCAGTCTCTTCAAGTTTTGTTAGATCTCCGCCGTTTAAGATAGCGTTTTGCAGAGCGCTTATATCAGCTAAGCCCTCAGCTCCTATTGTGCTTGGATTTAAAGAAAGCGCATCACTGCCTAATACTGTGATCTCTTTGCCGTTATTTGCAACGATAGTTATCTTGTCTGCTGCGCCATCTGTCTTGATGCTCTCGCCCATATAAACGATGTCGCCAACTTTTAGCTCTCTCTCGTTTCCATTTTGGTCAACAGCAACCGCCTTGCCATTTAGCGACTTTACTACGCCTACTTCCTTAGCCATAAGTGCTCCTTTATAAATTTTATCGCGATTATATAATAAGGGTAAGGCTAGAAAGATTAACCGAATTTACGGTACTTTTAAGCTATTTTTTAGTTATTTAATATTTTGTTTTTTGATTTCATATTTTTTTTAAAAATGGCTTAAAATAGCGACCAAGATGAGTTTAGGCTAAACAAAATCCTAAAAAATTTTGTAAATTTTTTGTATATTTTACTGTAAGAAAAGCGTTATTTTCGGCACATATCTAACAGTTGGCTCTTAAGCTAGTACGGAAATATTATGCTCTTTTTTTACTTTTGCCACTGAATTTTCTTTCCAAAGCCAAGTGTATTGCTCGTAAATT
>NZ_CALACG010000364.1 GCF_937890585.1 uncultured Campylobacter sp. | reverse complement strand
GCATTTAGCGGCGGCGTGGATAGCTCGCTACTGCTAAAGGTCGCTGCGGACGTACTTGGCAAAAATGCACTAGCACTCACGGTAAAATCGCCATATATGTCTTTGCGCGAGATAGATGAGGCGGTAAAATTTGCTAAATTTTATGGTATCAGGCACGAGATATTTGAGGTAGGCATTGCCGATGAGATAAAGTTCAATCCGCAAAATCGCTGTTATCTTTGCAAAAAAACAGTTTTTTCAAGGCTTTTTGCTCGTGCAAAAGAGCTTGGATTTACAAATTTGGCAGACGGCACAAACAAAGACGATCTTGGCGAATATCGCCCAGGGCTTAAGGCAAAAGAGGAGCTTGGTGTGCTTTCGCCTCTAATAAATTTACGCAAATTTGAGATCCGCGAGCTTTCGCATGAGCTAAATTTAAAAACAGCCGATAAGCCAAGCTATGCATGCTTGCTAACGCGTTTGCCACATGAAAAAGAGATAAGTATTAGCGATCTAAATTTAGTAGAGGCAGCTGAAAATTTACTGATAAAAAGCGGCTACGCAAATGTGCGAGCAAGGCTTGATGATAGAAAAATGAAGCTGCAAATGCCATTTTCTAGCATGCAAAGCTTTTTGAGCGACGTGAAATTTAAGTCTATCGTTAAAGAGCTAGTCGCACTTGGCGCGGCAGAGGTGACGCTTGATCTAAAGGGGCTTAGAGAGGATGTTTTGGTATGAGCGAGGCTGAAATTTTAGAATTTATCGCTGGTATAAAAAACGACAAGATGAGCGAGCAAGATGCGCTAAAGTATCTAAAAAACTACCCATTTAACGACATCGGATGCGCCAAGATCGACACTCAGCGCGCTTTGCGAAATGGCACTGGCGAGGTGATATACGGGGCAAATAAAACAGATGATGAAATTTTACAAATCGCTAGTGCGATCGGCGAAAAAAATGAAAATATCCTGATCACAAGAACAAATGAGAGTGTTTTTAAACGCATGCGTGAGATCTTTCCGCAGGCAAATTTTAACGCTCGTGGTAGTGTGATCAGTGTCAAATTTCAAGAGCCTGCGCCTACAAAAAGCTACATAGCTATCGTCTCTGCTGGCACTGCCGATGGCGCAGTCGTGGAGGAGGCTTATGAGACGGCAAAATTCTTAGGCAATGACGTGAGAAAATTTACCGATGTCGGCGTGGCAGGGCTACATAGGCTGGTCGCAAAGCTTGATGAGATACGCGGCGCAAAGGTCGTGATCGCCGTTGCTGGCATGGAGGGCGCGCTAGCTAGCGTGCTAGCTGGACTTGTAAGCTCTCCAGTGATCGCAGTGCCTACTAGCGTGGGATATGGGGCAAATTTTGGAGGATTAGCGGCACTGCTAGCCATGCTAAATAGCTGTGCAAATGGCATAAGTGTCGTAAATATCGACAACGGCTTCGGTGCTGCATATAACGCAAGCCTGATAAATCACCTCTAAATTTATGCTTGCTTTGCGGTGGATAAATGAGCTAAATTTTAAGGAAAAAGCGTTGCAAGAGGAAAATTTAAACGAGCAAAGACTGCAAACAAGACAAAGCGTGCGAACGAGGCTAGCGTTTTTGGCCGTGGCAGTCCTGATTTTAGCGGTCGAAATTTACATCGCAGTTTGCGTAAAGGGTGGCTTTGTGCGTCACTACCTCGGCGACGTTTTGGCTGTTATCTTGCTTTATGCGTTTGTGAGAGCTATATTTAGTGTGACGCCGTCAAATTTAGCGCTTAAAATTTTTGCCTTTGCGGCGGCTTTGGAGCTTGCGCAGTATTTTGGCGCCGTACAAATTTTAGGCATAGAAAATAAAATTTTAAAAGTAATGATCGGCGGGACGTTTGATCTTACTGATCTGCTCTG
>NZ_CALACG010000363.1 GCF_937890585.1 uncultured Campylobacter sp. | reverse complement strand
GATAACGCAGCCGGCGAAGCGATAGTAAATTTTTGCGGCGGCAAGGTCTTTGACGCTAGTAGTGGCAAAGATATGAGCTATAAGCTTGCTCATTTAAAAAGTCCGTTTTTCGTAGCTCTTGGTAAAAATGCGCTAAATTTAAAAGATGAGATCAGCGAGCTTGCATCTAAATTTGACAAAGAGAGCAAAAGATAGGCTATTTGCAGCCTATCTCGCTACTCATTTTTAAAAATGCACTTTCACTTTGCTCTAAAAATTTAACGCCCGCGTCCATATCGTCAAGTCTCTCTTTTAGCTTAACCACTAAAACGCCGCATTTTAGCTCTCGTGCGCGCTCCAAACTAGTGTCAAACACGCTTCCAAACTCTTTTACGTTCTTTATCAAAATATCATTTTGCGAGAGCTCTTTTGCACTAAAAAAGGCATTTCGCTCAGACTTTACAATGCCAAGATAGTTTGCTGGCTTTATATCATTTATATAGATATAAATTCCTCCATGTAAAGTACCACTATATACCGCAGCATCGCCTTGCTCAAGCACTTTTAAATATGTCTTGCCGTTAAAATTTAAACTTTGGGTGAGATTTAAATTTTTCACACCTCTCTGGCTCGCACAACCAGCTAAAAACACACAAAACAAAAGAGCAAAAAATCTTCTCATTGTTTAAATTTCTTCTAGCAGATAGAGCATGCTAGCTATTCTTATAGTGCCTGCCACATAGTTTAATATATTTGATACAACCTTGTTTCTTTTTATCTCTTCGCCATTTGCTTCAAATATTTTTACGTCATTTTCTTTTATAAATTTTAAAGCCTTAGACGCAATGTCTTCTAAATTATTTTTACCATCTAATAGTAAAAATATATAGTAATCAACCAAATTTAATCTTTCAGATACACAAAATCTATTTGCAAAACCAATATTTGTCTCTTCTTTATGTTTTAAAAAATACTTAACATAATTTATCAAATTTGGATTTAGCCTTGAGTACCCTGGCCTATACTCTATATCTTTTAGCTCATCTTTTACGATCATTGCGCTTGCTGAGTTAGTTAAAAGCCTTACAAAAGCGCTATAAACTGTAAGCTTATCTTCTGGTAAAATTTCTAAAATTTGAGAGAGGTTTATGCTCGCTGGAAATATCTTGTTAAAAACCTCACAAAGCCACCATATATCTTGTGGCATAACATGATGTTTATCATACCACATATCATCTTTTTTTATAAAGTCCGCTACTATATGAATTTTATTTATATCGCTTGGGCCTATTTGTTTGTTTGCTACTTTTTTATAAGCCTCGCTATGTACAATCAAGCTTTGTCTAAAGACCTTATTATTAGCAATATCCATAAACTGCTCTAGATCAATTCTATCCTTAAATTTATCATTTTTATAGCTATCAGCCTTATTCATACCGAGATCTGGAACAAAAATATCTTCAAGTGTACACTCGCAAAGATAAGATAGGTCGTTTTTAACAAGCATTGCATTAAAATCTTTAAAATAAAAAGGATCATTAATATCCTCTAAAAACTCATGAGCTACGTAAAAATCACTCTTATCAAGAATAGTGTCTATCCAGAAAAGAAGCATCTCAATGGGCATTTTCTTCTTATAGTTTTCGTTGTCCATACTTAGTAAAAACTCTTTAAATACAATAAGTGCTTCTTTGGCTGCCTTTAGTTTCTCTTCTGTATTTTCCTTGTCCTTTGCAGCAAGCAACATAAGATCACGCACAACATCCTTTGTTTTCCAGCCTGGATAGACATTGTAAGAGATAAACACCACGCCGTTTTGGCTTAAATTTTCTCTTACAACCCTTAAAATAGCATCTTTTACAAAGTCAGGTACCCAGCTAAAGACGCCATGAACTATGATGTAGTCAAATTTCTCATCACTTTTAAACTCACAGATATCGCCGTGAATTAGCTCTAAATTGCTTAGTCCTATCTCTTTAACGATCTCTTGTCCGCGCCTTATTTGCTCGCCGCTAAGATCGATGCCAACTACTCTTGCGTTCTCGTTATTTACGGCAAATGGGATCAAATTTCCGCCAAAGCTGCACCCTATCTCGAGCACTTTTGCGTTTTTGCAAGGCGGCGGGTTGATGCCAAGAAGCGTAGCGCAAGCCTCTAGTTTATAGGGCGATGACTGCGCAAATGCTGCTGATTTATATGTTAGCTCATCATAAGACTTTTCGATCTTGCTATTTTGGCTCATTTTACCCTCCTAGTAGTCTTTATTTTGCAATTTTTCAAGCATATTTTTAGCGTCGTTTTCAGGTTCATCAACGATATATGCGCGCCTTATATTGCCGCCTTTTATGATAAGTGTTTGACGAAAGTAAAATTTATGCCCATTTGAAGCGGCAAACACTGGTAGTTCAAGCGCTCGCTCTAGCATAAACTCGCTATCGTTTAAAAACATCACGCCAGTTGCGGTCTCTTCTTCAAATTTCTTCTGAGCAGCGATATCTTGGGAGCCAATAGCTACTACCATAAAGCCAAGATCGTTAAATTCTTTAAGAAGTTTTTTGTAGTTTATCGCTTGCTTCGTGCAGCCTTTCATGCCTGCAGTATTTTGCAGCTGCTTGCTTAAAAGCTCAAAGTCCTCGCCTATCTTTGGGTAGATAAAAACCACGCAGTCATGGCTCCTTGCAAAGGCAGAAAAGTCAAATTCTTTACCGTCTAAAGTCCTTAGATAGATGCTTGTAGGCACTTTTATCATCTTTCATCCTTTAAAAT
>NZ_CALACG010000362.1 GCF_937890585.1 uncultured Campylobacter sp. | reverse complement strand
TTTTGTGGGGGCAAGAGTCGAGTAGTTGTAGCCGCTCACGTCCATATCAAGGCTCGTGCTCGCGCCACTTACTAAATTTGTAGCAGTGATGACGTATGAGCCACTTTGCGTAAATTTATAGCTAAACTCGCCACTATTTTTATAAAAGCTATCCACATCTTCAAGCGTTTGGATCCATTTTATATAGCCATTTACATCCCTTTGATACTGCCATGAGACACGTTTTATATCAAATTTCAAATTTGACTTCACTGCCTTTTGGCTTGGCATATCAACGACGACTGTTCTTATCTTTACATCTTCGTTTGGATCAGCAAATGCCGTACTAGCAGCGATGCCAACCATATCTTTATAAGGATAGAGCGTAAAGCTTTTTGCGTCACTTACGTTTTTGCCATCGTCATTTACATTGAAATTTATGACACCTTTTATTATTGAAGGTGCGTTTTTGGTGTTAAAGCTAAGATCTATCATCTGGTTTGATTTGCCATCTTTTGAAAGAGTTAGATCATTTTCTATGCTTGGATAGGCAGCCGCTTTTAGGGTGTCGTTTTTAAATTTATACTCTTTAAATTCGCTATTCTTATACTCATCATCAAAGAAGCTAACCTGCATACTGCCAGCTAAGTCGCTAGCTGCTCCGCCAAAGAGATAACTACTTGTTAAATTTACCTTTACTAGCTCGTTTGCAAAGAATTTATCAGCGTCTATAGCTATGTCATTTTTTATCTTGTTTGGCACGAAGCTCTCGACATAAAATGGCACGCTTGCTATCACCTTGCTAGCGTAGATTATCTGCATGTTAAATCTACCGCTTAGATCGCTTAAAATTTCTTTTTCGAAATTTATCATGCCGACATCATTTGTATTTTGCGTGATCTGGGCGCTACTTTTGCCTTGAGGATCGATAAATTTGATCTTAACTGGCATATTTTTAAGCGGGTTAAAGTCCCTATCTCTTAGATAAATTGCTCCTTTTAAGCTCTCGTTTGGTCTTATGATATTTGAGGCAAAATGCGTGTAAGCATCGATGCTCTCGCTTGGATTTTGACTGATAAGCTTTGCCTCATTTAGAGCTTCGCCATCTTTTATGATGAGGAAATTTTGCTCCTTGCCAAGTGAGACGACTATTGATGAGATCTCTTTGTAGATATCTTTTTTGTTAAATTTAAAGACGCCAACGTCATTTGTCGCGCCAACTGCGATCTCTTCGTTTCTTTTGCCATAAATTTTTACATTTGCATTTGGTAGCATTGTGTTTTCGCCAAGGCGGTTTGCAAAGACGAAAATTTCATCCTTGCCAAGCTTTGCATTTATGGCGATGTCGCTTAGATAGACGACCTTTGAGACGCTCTTATCTTTGCTGTAGTTTAAGCTTATCTTATAAACTCCGTCTCCTGCTCCTGCAAAGTCAAGCTTGATCTTATTTAGCGAAATTTCGTTTAATGCACCTTCTAGCTTGTAGCTTTTGCTTGCTACTTTTGAGCTAAAATTGCTTAGATCTTCGCTATTGTCGTTGAAATTTAAAAAGTATCTAAAATTTTGATCGCTTAACTTTTCAACGCTTACATTTAACTCAGGTAAATTTGCACTTCTAATGCCGATCTCGCCAACACTTGAGATATATGGCTCTTCGTTTGTGAAATTTGCAAATGGAGTGAAGTTGCTA
>NZ_CALACG010000361.1 GCF_937890585.1 uncultured Campylobacter sp. | reverse complement strand
GATATGAATATGTATATTTTTGTTAATTTTAAATTTACGATGAAAGCAACCTAGATAATGAAATTTCTGCTATGTCTTAGCTTATCTTTGATAGCGCTTTTTGCCGAGGGTAAGGGCTGTTTCGTCGATGAAAATAGTCAAAACATCATCTTTGTAAAAGATGGCGAGACAAAAAGCCTAGGCTTAAAGGAGAAAATTTACAAAGATCAAAGATGTGCTTTTGATGAGAGCTCTTTTTACGTTGCAAATTTAAACAACGAGATCGTAAAGGTGGCTAGCGAGAAGGAATTTTTATTTGCTCTGCCAAATGTTGGCTGTAAGGTTTCAAATATCTTGCTAGAAAAAGATAAAATTTACGTCGCTTGCGATATGGCAAATGTCGTAACGATCGCCATTTTTGACAAGAGTTCTAAAAAATTTATATCAAAAAATTTTAACAATGTTTATAAAATTTCTAGTTTTTTACCGCTTAGTGAGGGAGCATTTTTTACTAGCTTTAATGGCAAGGCGTTTTTGCTTGATAGCAAGCTTAATGCAAAAGAGCAAAAAAGCGTTGGCTTTGCGCCAGTGAGCGCTTGTAAATTTAGCGATGATGAAATTTTCATAGGCTTTAAAAATGGAGAAATTTTAGATCTTAAAAGTGGAGCTAAAAAGCAAGTTTTAAGATCTAAAATTTCAGCTCTTGCGTGCGTGGGAGATGAGATTTTTGCAGGTGATGAGGGCGGAGTGGTCTATAAATTTGATAAAAGCTTCAAGCTAAAGGGCAAAAAAGAGCTTTTTGGCGGTGAGATAAAGGAAATTTTTATAGACCAAAAAATTCCTAAGGATATAAGAGATAGATTACCAATTTTTCTATATAATAATAAAATATTTTGGGTATTACATTAATGAGCTTTTATCAAAGTGGTTCTATGAAAATTTAATAAAAAACAAGAGTGAAAGTGATTGTAATAATCTTTTCAGTCAGATAAAAAATTTCATAGTCGAAAGAGTTGGCGATATGCACA
>NZ_CALACG010000360.1 GCF_937890585.1 uncultured Campylobacter sp. | reverse complement strand
TCTCCATAAAAATATCCACAAAGTGCGCTTTTATAGCTCATCTGTGCTCCTTTTTGCGTAGAAATTTCGCTTAAATTTAGCAAATTCGCCGACCTCTATCGCCTCTCTCATCTCTTTCATCAAATTTAGATAGTAGTGTAGGTTATGAAGGCTTGCCAGTCTAAAAAATGTGAGCTCTCTTGCCTTAAAAAGGTGATTTAGATAGCCTCTAGAGTAGCGCTTGCAGGTGTAGCACTGGCACTCTTTGTCGATCGGCGAGTGGTCGTTTATGAAGCGGGCTGATTTGATATTTATCTTGCCAAAGCTAGTAAAAAGCGTGCCGTTTCTTGCGTTTCTTGTTGGCATAACGCAGTCAAACATATCAACCCCTCGCTCTACGTTTTCGACCAAGTCTTCTGGTGTGCCAACGCCCATTAGGTAGCGAGGCCTTAGCTCATCCATAAATGGCATAACCGCCTCAACCGTATCATACATCGACTCGTTGCTCTCGCCAACGCTTAGACCGCCGATCGCAAGGCCGTCAAATGGCATTTCATTTAGTGCCTCGGCGCAAAATTTACGTGCCTCATAGTCGGTGCCACCTTGAACGATACCAAAGATGTTTTGCTGCAAGCCAACGCCCTTGCTTTGCATAAATTTGTGGTAATCAATCGCCTCTTTTGCCCATTTTATCGTTCGTTTTATGCTTAGATCTATCCTTTTTGGCTCAGCAGGCAAGGCGACTAGATCATCAAGTATCATCATTATGTCGCTGCCTAGGTCATACTGCGTGTCAAGGACGGATCTTGGTGTGAAGTAGTGCGTGCTGCCGTCGATGTGGCTTTTAAATTTGATCCCGCCATCGTCATTTTTGGTGTTTGATCTAAGTGAAAATGCCTCTCTATTCGTCGGCAGCGTCAGATGTGTATAAGAGACAGACATGTGGTAGGTGTTTGCTAAAATGATCTTTGCGTCTAAAATTTCACTCATATCAAAGGCATCTAGGCTTTTAACTGCGCCAACCGTGCCAACTGGCATGAAAACTGGCGTTTGTATCACGCTGTGAGCGGTTGTTAGGACGCCGCGCCTTGCGTTGCCATCTTTTTTTATAACTTCAAATTTCATCTAAGTCCTTAAAATTCTTGATTTTTTATTTTAACAAAATTTATAATATAATCCAGAAATTTTAAGGCAAAGGAACTTTTTGCAAAAGAGAAATGATATCGTTTTTACCGAAGCAAACGGCACTGCAACCATAAAATTTGCAGGCGAGTTTAGCTATAAAGACGCAAAAAATTTACAAAGCATTTTTAAAAAAATCCAAAAGCTTAACGGCAATGTTAAATTTGACTTTAGCGAGCTAAAGAGTATTGATTATGCTGTTTTGATCCTTTTAAAAAACACGCTAAATGGCAAGAAATTTGAGATCATCACAAATGACGAGAAGATAAAGGCGATGGGCGAGCTGCTAAATGACGAGAAGATCGACTTTAACTATATGCCTCCGCACAATAGCCTAAATTTTTTCTCACGCCTCGGTGAGAAAATTTGTGAAGGTTTTGTAAATTTAGTTGAGTTTGGCTCGTTTTTGGGTGAGTTTTTGATAAAAAGCGTCAAAATTTTCCTTAATCCTGCAAATTTAAGGTTTAGAGAATTTAGCAACTACATAAAAGACGGCGGTGTAAATGCCGTTTTTATCGTTTCGCTCACCGCTTTTTTGATAGGCGTCGTGCTTGCATATCTTGGTAGTGCGATGCTCGCAAGCTTTGGAGCGAGTATATTTATAGTAGAGATCATGGGGATGCTAACGCTTAGAGAGGTCGCTCCGCTCATCGCTGCTATCGTCGTAGCAGGCAGGTCGGCCTCCAGCTTTACTGCACAAATTGGCGCTATGAAGCTAACTGAGGAGATAGACGCGATGAAGACGATGGGCTTTGAGCCATTTAACTTCTTGGTCTTGCCACGCATCATCGCCATGGTGCTTTGCGTGCCTGTCATCATCTTTATAGCTGACGGCATAAGCATCTTAGGGCAGATGATCATTTGTCAAACTATTCTTGATATCAGCTTTAGCGACTATCTCAATAGATTTCGCGAGATGGTCGAGCTTAGGCACTTTGCTGTTGGCATGATAAAGGCTCCGTTTTTTGGAGCGGTGATAGCGATAATTGGGTGTATGAGGGGATTTGGTGTGAGTCAAAACGCCCAAAGCCTTGGAGCGATGACAACCGTTAGCGTTGTAAATGCGATATTTTGGGTCATCGCGCTTGATGCCTTTTTCGCGATAATTTTTATGTGGCTAAAGATATGAACGAGATAATAGTTGGAAAAAACATAACGACAAGTTATGGCGATAAGATCATGCACGATAATGTGAGCTGGAGTATCAAAGAGGCTGAAATTTACGGCTTCTTAGGCGGTAGTGGCGCTGGCAAAACGACACTAATGAAGACAATGATATATCTAAAAAAGCCAAATAAGGGCGATATAACCTTTGACGGCGTCAATATGTGGAAAAGTAGCCCCAAAGAGCAGCAAGAGATCAAGCTAAAAAGTGGGACGATGTTTCAGTTTGGAGCGCTTTATAGCTCGATGACGATACTTGATAATGTGGGCGTTTTACTGCATGAGTACTCTAAATTTAACAAGCGCCAGATCGATGAGATAGCGATGTTTTGGATACAAAAAGTTGGGCTTAAAAAAGAAGTTTCTATGCTTTATCCAAGCGAGCTAAGTGGCGGTATGAAAAAAAGAGCCGCGCTCGCAAGAGCCTTGGTGCTAAGCCCTAGGGTGCTATTTTTGGACGAGCCAAATAGCGGCCTTGACCCTGTTAGCTCGCGCCAGATGGATGCTCTTATAAAAGATCTGCGCGATAGTATCGGACTTACCGTCGTTATGGTGACGCATGATGCGGATAGTATTTTTGATATTTTGGATAGATTTTTGATAATAGATAATAAAAAAATAGCCTTCGAAGGAAATATAAAAGAGCTTGAATATCTCGAAAATAACCCGCTTGAAGAGCTATTTAAAATGAGGAAAAAGTAGATGGAAAATAGAAATTCTTATACCATTGTCGGCATGTTTTTCATAGCCTGCCTTACAGCGTTTGCCATATTTATCTGGTGGATGACTAGCAAAAATAATACGAAAGTTGATTTTAAGGAGTATTACATCCACACAAGCGAGCTGCCAAGCGGATTAAAGGTGGATTCTACGGTTAAATTTATCGGCGTGCCAGCAGGAAGCGTTAGTGATATAGGCTTTGTCGATGATAAAAACGCTCTTATAAATATAACTATGAAGATAAGAGAGGACCTGCCTATAAAGGCCGATAGCGTGGCAAGTATCGAAGTTCAGGCTATCAGTGGTGTGGCTAGTATCAATATAAGCCGAGGCACAAAGGACTTTGAGTCAGGTCAAAAGCCTATATTGCAGATCGAACAGAGCCTCTTTTCAAAGCTTGGAAACAACGCAGAAAACATCACTTTTAAGATAAATCAAACCCTTGATAAGGTTGATGGATTTTTCTCGGCTGAAAATATCGCTCATATCGAGTCTATCCTAAGAAATATCGATAAATTTACCCAGGTCTTAACTGACGAAGAGGGGCTAAGTGAGATCGATAGCATCGTAAAAAATGTGAAAAATTTTAGCGACAATCTAAACAAAACTGACACAAAAGAGCTTGCTAAAAATTTAAACACGCTAATTGCCAGTGCAAACTCAGTTTTTAGCTCAGCAAATTCAGCTGTAAATGGCTATAGCTCACTGCAAGAGCTCATCGCCAAAAAGGCAAAAGATGGCGAATATGACCTTAGAAACACGCTCTCGCCGCTGCTTAGAGAGGCTAGCGAGGTTTTAAATGGATT
>NZ_CALACG010000359.1 GCF_937890585.1 uncultured Campylobacter sp. | reverse complement strand
GGCTCAGTAAGCCGGGGGTCGGGAGTTCAAGTCTCCCCCGTGACACCAAAACACCCTATTTTAGGCATCGGAAAAGTTTCTTCCGATCTTTCCCTTTCTTTAATATTTCCTTTAAGAGTGGAACACTTGTATAAAAAAGTGGAACACTATCTCAAAAAAGTTTAAAATTATATCCCACTCTTGCTTCATAAACAATGAAAAACGGTAAAAAATAAAAATATTTTGCCACAGCCAAGCAATCTAATAGTTTTATTTGGTACCGACAAATTATGTGGCTATTTTTAAATATAATGATACTTTTACAATGGATGCAAGGGCTTGCAGTTTATATTTTGCAGGTTTAGATTAACTTTTTTAGAAGTTTGCAGGATAAAAGCTTTAGGGTAGTTTTAGCCTGAACTATCGTCAGAACCCCCTAAGCTACTGCGGATTATAATACAATCAATATAAAAAGCACTTAGGAAGTAGATATTTGACATAGTCCAAAGCCAGTATGAAAAAATATGCGATATATTTAAACAAGGCTACGATGGCTTTATGGATCACGAATTTGAGGCCAGAATAAAAAGAGCGATATCGGTATTGCATTTTAAATATTTACTTGGAGCCTGCAAAGAAGCTAACGCCGTATTGCCAAAAACAGACCTAAACAACCTCAATCTATTTGATTTAATAATTTCAATCTACAATAAAAGACGTAGAACCCATCAGGCCAAGTTTTTCTTACTGCACTGTTTTGAGAGCGGACTTCGTAGCACTCTAGCCATCAACTTTTCAAATTTATACAACCAAGACGCCGATGATTGGTTCTTTAAAACAGATGAGCCAGAGCTTGGAAGGATATTAAATATAGTAAAAAGGCGTTGCAAAAATGAAGATCTACAAAATCTAGGGACATTTGGCATATTCGATAAATTTTATATGATAGACCTAGAAGAGCTAAGCGATGAATATTGGCATACGATAGAGCACATATTTGCAAGCACGAGAGAATACAAGTCTCAAATACTTCCAGCTTACGGGCGCCAACACCTAATAACCAAAATAGGGCAAATAAGAAAAGCTAGAAATGAAATATACCACAACAATCCTACAAAGATAAAATTCGCAAAAGATTTGGAAATATTGCTTTTACGAATGGGTTATAATTTACAAGACGCTATCGGCGGCTGCGATTTTAGAGGTGATATTAAGCTGCAATATAAGTACGATTAGAATTATACAGCGCGTAAAGACCATAATAATCATGCATGCTTATAGAAGAGCTAAATTTGCCATTTTCGCAGATCCGCAAAATCTAATACCAGCTTGCGTAACTTCATCCAAGTTGTCCGATTTTTGTTTGTATAGGCACTTGCCCTGTAAGCGCTCGATCCGCCAAGCTCAGCGAAATATTTATTTAAAATACTTTTTAAACCCTTACTCGCGCATGGATTTTGGGCATTATGCGATAATATCCGTCTTGCCAATCTTGCCCACTTTGCGCAGTATGTCCATTATATCCGTCCCTTTTTCGCGTTCGACTTTCAGGAAATTTTCAAAGAATTCTCGTCTGATGTCTTTATCAACGTATGTTTTGCTTTTGCTAGTAGCCTGGATGGGTTTAAACGCTGTCGCCTCGCTTGTATTTTCCTTAAATTCAGCCCTGCCCTCAAGCAGATTTTGTATATCCAGACCCTTTTCTATCGCATCTCGCACGAATTTTATAAACGCCTTTTTGCTCTGCTCGTCCTTATACTCGATACTCTCAAGCTCCCTAAACTCTACGGGAGCCTTGTTTTTATTAATGACTATCGCGATATTTTCGCCATCCACGGATATTCTTTCCGCGCCGCTCTCGCCTAGACGCTTCAGCACGGTATATTCAGCCCATCTATCCTTAAACTCGTCCACGCTCATATCGGAGTCGAGGATTTCCATCCCCCTATTCCCTGCATTATCTTCTATGCCCAAAAATGGGTATTCGTGGTTTATATATTTTTTCGCAAATTCATCAACATTGGTCGTATCGTATCCCGCCAAATCCCGAGTAAGTTTATCGAAACCAAACGCCCCGCTACTATTTATAAATTTCTTCAGATTTTCCGCTTCGCTCCTACTAAAAGAGCCATCTAATCCACTTATCTTACCCCATACGCTTATCCTTTCGTCCAGAGTATATCCGCTCAGAGAAAATATGCCTCGTATATTAGCTGGTGTACCGGGCGGGAGCTTTTTTATCTCCCTGATGGCCGCTTCCATCTCTTTAATGTTAAAGTCTACGTAGGCACCTTTTAGGCTTGATACGTTTTCGCTATTTTTTGGGTTCGCTTGATTTGTCGAATTTGGCTGCGCGACCTCCATATTCGAAGCCTGATTTGAGGTTAAATTTATAGCCTCTTTTCCCTCACGTGCTTTTAAATTTCGCTCGTGAGCGCTACTAAGATCATAATTCATATTTGCACTAAATCCATTTATGCTGCTTATCATATTAATCCTTTATGCTTTTACATCAAATTTGCCTAGTTTTGCTAGTTG
>NZ_CALACG010000358.1 GCF_937890585.1 uncultured Campylobacter sp. | reverse complement strand
ATCATATAGTGCCGATATCAATAAGCCTTTCATCTCTGACGACAAGTTACTTATGGGATATAGCTTTAGCCTAAAGGACGATCTGGAGGCGATATGCGCTCAGATTTATGGTGCTAACAAAGCAAAAGTGATCGAAGCTGTTAGAAAAACTATAACAAACACTACAAGCAAAATCGTGGTTTCAAAGATAGATGCAGAAAAACTTTTTAACGATATAAATGACGCTGCAAGGGCTGCCTATGCAAAAGCGTCTGGCGGCGCTGGCTCAGAGTCATTGCCTGAGTTTAAATTTAGCCAAGATGAGCAGTTAAATGCCATTTTAGAGTCCAAGCTAAAGCCACTAGCGGCTGATATAAAAGAGAAGCTAAAGGGCTCGTCGCTTGCAAATTTAGAAGAGGTCAAGCTCACTTCATCTGGGACGTCACAGATCTCAAAAGAGCATGTAGCACTTCTTGCCCTGCTTCACATAAGTAGCAAGAAAAATATCGACCCAGCTTTAGCAAGATACATCAAGAGCAAAAGTCGCTTTAAAGCGTGGTTTTGGCTAGCTTACGAGAGCTTTAGCGGTGATAACCCGCACAACCTTAAACTTTTAAGACAAAAGATATCAGCTCAGTTTGGCCTTTACGAGTCAGACGAAAACAATAGAGCTCTAAGCGACTCATCTAGCACGGCTAGCATGGAGCGCGTCAGCTTTGGCGAGTGCATAGACGTCTTTACCCACCTAAATATCTCTAAAGCTATGTATGTAACAAAACACAAAAACGGCAAAGAGCACAAAGAGGACGTCACACATTTAGAATTTATGCAAAAAGACGAAGAGAGATCAAACAACACCGCTTCAAAGTGCGAGGGGCTATTTAAGCCATTTGCTGGTAAGCTAAATTCTCTTTTAAGCTCTGAGACATCAAAGAAATTTGAGACCGAAAATATCTACTGCGTAAATTTAACCTCCTCTTCAACCTCTAACGCTTCAAGGATAAATAAGCTTTTAAAAAGAAGAGAAGAAGAGCTTTATAAACAAGAGGATATGCTCATACTCTGCCCTATCAAGACGGCTACTCCTATTAGGATATTTCAGCCTAAAAAGAGCAACTTTACCATCGTGCTAGCCAGCCAAAGTGAATTTGACTGCAGCGAGCTAAATCCAAAAGAGCTAAATCCTAGCAGACCAAACTATGGCAAGCTAAATTTATGCGAACTAATACTGACTGACTTTAAATTTGACACTTACGAGAAAGAGAACAAGGGCACTTCATCTGATAGAGATATCAAATTTAAAAACGCAAAGACCAAGTCAGATAGTGTGATACTTTATAAAGAAAACGATGATGGCAAAGATGATAAAAACAAGACAAAGGGCGCTTGCTTTACTAGCATAAGACAAAGTAGCGATGAGATAGAGTACAAGCTAGAAGATGGTGTCGTAAAGATGAGTCACTTTAAGCTCCCCTCATCTAAAGACGAATATCTAAATTTCAACCTTCTAAATTTCGCTAAGGAGAATAACTTTACCCTTAGAGATGATAAAGACTCAGCTATGTTTGATATGAAGCTTCGTCTAGCTCTTGGTAATAATGTAGTACCTACATCAACATCAGGTTCAAGCCTAGCTCTAACACTAGATAATCTCATCATTGAAAACGAAAAAGGTGAAGCTAGTGATATAGATAAGATATATCTTCACCACTGCGGTGATAAGAGTATATATGAGAGTACATCTTTAGCTAAAAATAAAGACTCAGATATGAAAAACTCATATAGGGCTACATTTAATATCCCTATAGATAGAAATGATAAGAAAGATACTAAGCTTATAGTCTATTCATCTGATCTAAGTAAAATTTATGATACTAAAAGCATACATGCCTACACTGGTACAGCTATCATATCTATAGGATATAAAGATAAAAGTGGTGGTAGTTATAGCTATACAAATAAGGTATCTTTAAGAGATATAACAGATCATATAGTAAATGTAGTCTCTGATAATGAGTATCCATTTAAGACAAATGAAGAGATAAGCTTAAAGGCTATATATAAACAAGAAAAAGGTAGTAAGAGATATAAAGAGGTACTTTGGGGATATATGGTGATAAAGAGTATAGAGTATAACGAAGTATCTAAATCAAATCCTAAAGATGTGGTAGAGCTAAAAGATCAAAAGGGTAAAGAGATAGCATTTAAAATTTCAGATGTTATAAAGAAAGATCATTTAGACAAGCTAAAGCAAGGTGGTCATACTATAGTATTTTTTGCATATCTTGAAGGAGAGAAGGATAAATTTAAATACAAAAGCGTATATGGTAAAAACCATATAAGGATAGATATAAAGATACCTCTATATATTAAATTTAAAGATGATAAGCTAATCATATATGAGTTTGAGCATGCTATAAAAGAGAAGAGCTTTAAAGCTAACATAAATTTCGATAGTTCTCTAACAGATAGAGACAAAAACATAAAAGACGGATACTACTACATAAATAAAAATATAAATCAAGCACAGGAAGTAAAGATATATGAGGATGAAAATTTAAACAAGACGCTTAACGTAAAAGATGAAAAGAATAGACAAACACTAAATAATGTATATGGGATCTATGTCAATGAGAATAGTGCAAACAGCCAAATTTTAGATAGCATAATAAGCAAAGATAAAAAATATGGTATCAACCTACTAAGTAAAGATAATATGGATAGCTTTATAAGCTCTTTTAATGAGTCAAAGAGCATAACAAGAGTAGATAGTGGTATGTGGGTGGATGGGGATAGAGAGGTTGGGGTAAAAGCCGAAATAGAATTATGCAACTGCGAAAAACTATATGCAGATAAATTTAAAGTTACAAAACTATATGAAAGCTATGGGCCTATTTATCGAGGCAAGATATCATTAAAAAATTATACCTACTGGGATGATTTAATAACTTCAAATCAAGTAACAGAAGATGAAAAGAATATACTAATAGC
>NZ_CALACG010000357.1 GCF_937890585.1 uncultured Campylobacter sp. | reverse complement strand
CTCATAGGTAAATTTGTGCCTGTACTGCGATAAAACTAAGTATTGACGAAGCTTTTCCGCTCTATCTAAAAACTCATCCTTTTTTGTAGATAATCCAGAATAGATCTTAATGTTTTTAGCAGCGCCAGCCACTTCATCCCACTGCTCTAGCTCTTTTTGGTTTTTAAAAAATTTATTAGCTTCTCTGGCTAGCGTCATTAAATTTACCACGTCGCCGTGGTGCGAAACGATAGCAAGAAAGCCAAACAGGGTTGGTATCTCATCAAATTTTGAGTTTAACAAGAAAAAATATGCCGACAAGAGCGAGTGGTTTTTATCCAGCTTGTCGTTTGAAGTATCTCTGATGTAAATTTGAAAATTATTTTTCAGTTTTGCGATGTCGTGGTAGAGTTTGACCTGCTTACCCAGCTCATCGTCGTCAGGCGAGATCATATTTTTTATATGATTTTCTAAAAGTTTATTTGGATGAGACCAAAACTCGTCAAATAAAATAGACTCTTTCATCATTTATCTGATAAATATTTCCATGATTTTTAGATTTTATAAGCTCTTTGCCATTTATCTCCATAACAAAGTCTTTAAAATCTTTAAAAATTCGCCCATTTTCGCAGCCACAAGGCATTCTAGCTGTAGTTAATTTCGCATTTTCATTAATGCCTTCAAAAACAAAATCATCCATAAGCGTAAATGTATTTATAAAGCTTTCATCTTGCGATATTTTTTCGCATATTTTTATATCGATCCAGCTAAAATCAGCTATACAAAAATTTATCCCAAGATAGGGCGTAAAGGCGGTTTTATGCTCTTTTAAATTTGAGATTATTTTATCTTGATAGCTTTGCTCTAAATTTTCTAAATTTAAAAATACGACATAAGATGGCGAGCAGATTAGTTCTCTGTAAAACTGCTTTTTCTCTTTTGCATTTTGATAGCCTTCCTCTATGTGCATATTGCTTGAGAGGGCAAATTTTATGCCGTTAAAAACAAAACTCTTTTTTAAAATTTGCCTATCTATTTTTACGCTGTATTGGATGTTTGATAGCTTAAAGTAGTCCTCCTCGCCTATAACAGCGCCTAAAAAGCCCATTATAGTGGTCTTTGGCGGTACTGGATAGGTTAAGCTAGAATAAATCGTCGCTGGATGCGAAAAATGAGCGTAATCGCCAAATAATCTAAAAGCAACAATGCTCATTTTATGCCTCTATCTTTTTCCAACTGCTGTCAAAATTTTCTTTGTTTATCGTTTCAAAATCATAATCGCTCATATATTCTATCTTTTCTATATTTGCAGCGTATCTTGCGAGTTTATTTTTTAAATTTGTAAAGTCGATAGTGTATTCGTTGATGCTTCTTATCACTCTATCTTCTTTTTCGCTTTTTAGGCTTATGCTATTGTTTAGATCGCCTGCAAACGTATCGTCTTTGTATGTGATGATTAGCATAAATCTTGGAGTTTGACCGATTTTAGAGCGAGTTGTTAGGTTTTTAGTGCCGTGCCACAAGGCTTTTAAAATTTTAGCCTCATCGGCTTCGTTAAAGCCTGTTTTAGCTGCATTATAGTTATCTATGATGCCGTAAGTAGCAAAAATAGCGTATTTTATAAATTCCTCTTCTCTAAAAGTCGCTTGATCTTTTTGTTTTTTTGGGTCATTTGGATCGTAGTCGCTAGCAAAAGCGCCAGTTCCTTTGACATGCTCTACTTCGACCTTGTTTAGGGATTTGCTTAGTCTAAACTGCACTGGTCCAGTAAATTGAACGCCTGCGGTTTTTATCTCCTTATCCTGCCTCATCTCGTCTTTATCTGAAATAGGCAAAACTCCACCAAATGCGCGGATATCGATAAATTTAGACAAAATTTCTCGTTGCAATTCGCTTTTGTTTTGCTTTATGTTTATGCTCTGTCTGATAGCCGTTTTAGCGTCTAGCAGGGCGTCCTCTATCCTATACTCCTTTATAAAAATCGACGCCTCATCTTTTTTCATGATCTCATCTCTAATAGTTCTTTTTATACGCACGTCCGTCACCTCAGCTACGCCAGTTTCATCATCTCGCCTAGGAGCGTTGTCTTTTAGCATGTCGCCATTTGGGTTCCAGTTCTCTCCATCCCATAAAAAAAGTATCTCTTTTTTTTGCATCTTATTCTCCTTATTTTGTTTTGTCTTTTATAAATTTACGATAATCGCTTCCGCCCATAGCAAAAGCAAGCGTAGTATGCGAGGTTTTTACCATCTTTCTCTCTTTAGAAAAGACCTGCGGTAAAATTTCGATCAAACACTCTTTTATGTTTTCAATGTTAGAATTTGGCTTGCCAGAAGCTGCCTTAAGCTTTCTAATCATCTCATCGCACTTGGTCCAAATTCTCTCTAAATTTTCCATACTTATCGATCCGCAGTCATTAAGCCAGTTGCTAAATGATACTCCGCCATTAACGCCAAGCTGCCAGTTTATCAGGGCTGCGCTTAGCATACCGAGCAAATAAGCGCTAATGAGCGCATCGTTTTGATGTAAAAACTCGCTATTTTTGATTAGCTCTTTAATCAGTTCTTTTTTATCGGTTAAATTTTCCAAATCGCACTCCTTTTGAAAGACTAGTTTTTTGTTTAAGACATTGATCTCATTAAAGAAATTTTGGTATTTTGCAATATTTTCAAACTTTCTTTCTTTATAAAAATCGTTAAAGTATTTGCTCCATTCCAACTTTTTTGCGTAACTTTTATTGACGCTACCGTAATAAATCAGATCGCTATATCTTTCTATCATAATCTCTAAATCAAATTTATTTCTTGATAGCAAAAAGTTTATCACGCCAAGCCTATCATTAAACAAATTTTGCAGATAAATCGTCTCGTCTGTGCCACTATTTTTTTCATAGAAAGCTTTTATGTTAAAACGGCTCATTAAATTTGAGATACGAGAGATAAAAGATGGCAAAACATCGTCTATCGCAAGCTTTAAATCGATAGCGGCGTTACTTTGTGTATAAAATAAAATCGTATTTAAAACAGGCAAATTTTCCTGCTTTTTAGCTGTTGCCTCGAGATAATAATCTATGCTAAATTTTATGGCTTCCTCGGCGATTTCAATATTTTTTATATCGCTTTTTGAAGTCTCTTCAAGTATTTTTACAATCTCTTCTAAATTTACTGAGCTACTCAAAATAGTCGGCAAAATCGCTATTTTCATACCATAAAAATTGTGCGATAGCTTATCTTTTATCGCTTTAAAGCCATTTTCTACCTTTTTTGCGCTATTGGCGTTTAATGGCAGGAGCTTTGATTTGATAAAATGCATATTAGTGGGCATCTCATATACCGAGCAA
>NZ_CALACG010000356.1 GCF_937890585.1 uncultured Campylobacter sp. | reverse complement strand
ATACAAAGAGCAAAGGAGATAAAATGAGACCTACTTTTGAAGATTTTAAAGCAAAGGCACTAGAAAAAGATGAAGTAAAAAAGAGTACGATAGACTTGAAGTTGAATTTGATTTAAAGTTAAAGCTCATAAAGATCAGAAAAGCGGCAAATCTGACTCAAGAAGAGATAGCTAGCAGAATGAATACTAGTAAAAGCAACATCTCAAGACTAGAGAGCCTAAACTCTAAAATTTCCCCAACAATCTCTGCTTTAAATGCCTATGCTAATGCTGCTGGATATAGGCTTGATGTAAATTTTGTGCAATAGTTTTTGAGTGATTTATATTTATATAGACCTGCTATGTTGATCTTCTAATATCCTTTGGGTTTTTTGCTTTCTTGTGTAGATCTTTTTAGATCTCACGACTCTTACATGCAGGCTGATGCTTTCTTTGATAGATGTCACTATAGTCGTGTCTCTTGCTTTTGTTTTCATTTTTATCCTTATTTTATAGAAGTACAGCAATTATAAAGCCCAAAAACGACAGCATGTGTCATAAAAATTAAAAACTAAGCAATTTTTCTATTTTGCTCCTTTTTTGCCACAATGTGTCCAACTTGCTAGATACTATCCCATCTTGTTTATTTAAAAAGGAATAATAATGAAAAAATGTTTGTTCTAATAAACCATAATTTAACACAAGAGCAAAAAGATCAAGCTATAAAATCATTTGATATCGACTATATAATAAACATTACCGACGATACGTGGTCAAATATCAACCCAGTAGATGAAAATATATTATATGCTTTAAACACATATAAAAAGGAGTTGATGCTTGAAGCTAAAGCTGGTGATATTTTGCTGGTACAAGGTGACTTTGGCGCTACTTATAACATGATAAATTTTGCTAAAAATATCGGGATAAAAACCATCTATGCTACTACTAAACGCATCGTTAAAGAGCTTGCTATAGATGGTAAATTGGTAACTAGGCGTGAATTTAAGCATGAAAAATTTAGGGAGTATTTATAAAACCTACCTTTTTTTATTAAGTAAAACACAAGTTGCAAAACGAGATAATCTCCTATACTTCAAAAATATAAGTTGTTAAATTCAAAGGAAGCAAAATGCCGCTAACTATAGTCAAAAAAGCAAATCCGCCCTAGAGTGAAGAGATCAACAACAAAACAGCCGTTATCACCATCCTTGGTATACAAGGACAAAAAGACAACATCAAAACCAAAGGCTGTGCTAAGTACTATTTTGCTGGTGAGAGCCCTGATAACTCGCAAGAATTTTTTAACACCTTACCTCTTCTAGCAGATAAATTTGGTGCTGAAAATATAGTGCCTATATATACTGCCGATGCTAGAGAGTTTAACGAAGAGGTAATGGCACACTATGTAAATTTTAGGATAAATTTTAACGATAGCTACAAGATCACAGATGAGAAAAATTTTGAAGCTATATTTGAGATATTTGAAAGAGCTGTAGATGACCTAGTTAAAGGTGGTGTTGGCAAGATCGTCTTTGACGTGACGCATGGTTTTAGGCATCTGCCTTTGTTAGCGCTAGTTGATCTACTCATACAAAATTTCTCAAATGTCTCTCAAATAGATCAAATCTTATTTGCAAAAGAGATAGAAAAATCCAAGCTATACGAGATAATAGATCTAAGACAATACTTAGATATCGCCAACATTGCTTTTGTGATCGCAGCTTTTTCTCAAAACTATACTTTGGCTCAACACATAAGAGCAAAGAAATTTGAGTCGCTAGTAAATGCTTTAAACGATTTTTCAAATAATATACTAAGCCTAAATATTGCAAAGTTAAAAAGCTCGCATAACGAGTTGATCAAAGAACTTGACAAGATAGATGATATTGCACTGATATCAAGAGCTAGGGATCTAAAAGATAGGCTAAATAAAATATGTGACTGGAGCGATAGCGCATATATTTTTAGGTATAAATTAGCCAAAGATATGTTTAAAAAGGGTTATTTGCTGCAGTCGTTGGTGCTGCTGTTTGAAAGTGTGAATAGTTACATAGTTGGAGTTTTTGAAAGAAATATCCCTATCGTGTATAAGAAAATTTTAGATGAATGCTCTACTATGGGCATTAGAAAAAATTATCTGATAAGCAATTTCTTTATTCAGTCGTTAAAAACTAGAGCTTATGAAACTGATGATGACTTTGTTGGCAGGACTATGAAAAATTTAAAGTATCTTGAACTTTCAAAAGAAGATATAAAAGAGATTAGACGGATTATAAATACAAAATTTGGCTCTAGCAATGAACTGGCAAAATATCACAAGCAGTTAGACGACCTGCGCAACGACTTTGCACATGGCAATATCAGTGAAGAAGAATTTAGCCATATCAAACAAGAGATAAAAAAGCTATTTGATAAATATCAAGACTTTATAAAAATACAAGATAGTTAGCCATTTAATATTTTTTATAGACACTATATGTCTATAATGCCTCTTATAATCTCCGAAAAAATAACGGAGGTTATAATGAGCAACCAAACTTTCTTAGACGGCATGAGCGAAATTTTTCATATGACAGACTCTAACAACTTGAAAAATATTTTACTACGTGGCTTGCAAAATCATTACAACACCTACAGACAAGTAGATATTAGTAACCAAGAGGTTAATGCAAGACGTGAAAAGATTGAGCACATATATGGACATAAAATTCACGACTATGTCCCATTTTATTTTAATCCTCGCAATGCTATGCTTTATAAAAATAGAAACAATGCCCGTGTTATCATTTTAGGATTTGATGTTAGAGTTATTAAAGATCACCAAGATGATTTTTTGATATCAAATCGTAATGCGTCTGCAGATGATGCCAAATTTAGCAGATACTTGCCAGACTTGCAAAATACAAATTTCATAAATTTCAATGAGGTTTTTTCTCAAAGATGGTGCAATAATGGCATTAGATATGATGATATCAAGCAAAAAATGATGGCAGAAATTTTGATCAATGATGTAGTTTATAGCCGCTATATACGCTCTATATATGTTAAAGATCAAATTGGTAAAAAAGCTATCGAAGAGCAACTAGCTGGCGATCTTAAAATGTATAATGTCAACGTCATAGTTGATCCAGCTAAATTTTTCTAAGGATAAAAAATGGTAACTCTAAAAAATGGAAATATATTTAACACCAAGGCAGGCACTATCGTAAATACTATTAACTGCGTAGGCGTCATGGGCGCTGGTATAGCCTATGAGTTTAGGCTGCGCTATCCTGAGATGTTTGCGCGGTATGTCGAGCTTTGCGGTGAGAACAACCCAAATAAAATAGATATAGGAAAGCTATGGCTATATAAAGCAGCTGACGGGCGACAGGTGCTAAATTTCCCTACCAAAAAGTACTGGAAAGATCCATCAAAAATGAGCTACATAAAAGCAGGCCTTGAAAAATTTGTAAATACATATGCTAGCAAAAATATCAACCACATCGCATTTCCGCTTCTTGGCGCCGCAAATGGCGGACTTGATAAAGACGAAGTTATAAATTTGATGATGGAATTTCTGGAGTCTTTAGAAATAGAGTGTGAAATTTGGGAATTTGATGAGAGCGCAAGCGATGATTTATACGATGAATTTGCACTAAATTTTGATATCGATGAGCTAAAAAGGCAGACCAAGATCTTGGGCGTAAAAAATATAAGATTTCAAGCTATCAAAGATGCTATAGATAGTGGGCTATATCACTCGCTAAGCTCTTTGCTAAGGGCTCCTGGCATAGGCGATAAGTCGCTTGAGGCATGTTTTAGGATAGTTAAAAGCATGCCAAAAAGACTATTTTAGTTAGAGTAAATTTTTACCTTCTTCTATCTTTTTTATGATCTTTTGTTTTAGCTCCACTGGGGCTAAAATTTTGACGTATCCCAAAAACTCCATGATAAAAAACTCTATCTCCTTAAGATCGCTAAAATGATAACTGACCACGATCGCACCGTCTGACTTGCGCTCTATGATCTTTTGTGAGCGAAAAAATTTTTTTCTCTCAAACAAAAAGGCTTTTTGCGGACTGATCTCGAGCCGTACTTCTATAGGTGAGCTTCTCCACTCATGAGAAAAAACCGCAAACGGCGTCTGGATGTTTTTTATAAAATCATCTATGTTATAGTCGTGATTAAACGTCTCACCCTTGATAACCTCTAAATTTACTATCCCAGCTATCCTAAAAAGTGAAAAATCATACTCGTTGTTGCTATTTGCCAGATATAAATTTTCGTTGATCAGTAAAATTTTATATGGCTTTACCTCTTTAAATTTTTGCTATCAGACCTATTTGTCGGGGTATACTCGATCGCAAGTTTTTTGCGGTAGCGTATCGCATCTTCTAGTGTTTTTATGACGCTTTTGTCTAGTTCCGTCTCGATCGGGCTTGTGACAAAGTCATAAACGCCCAATGATTCATTTATAGTTTGAGATATAGCCGTTTTCTTGCTGGTTTCGTTAAATTTTTGAGAGTTTTTGGCAAGCATCGTGTAGATTATCTTTAGGACATTTCTCTTTCTCTCATCGAGCAAATCATCAAGTAAATTTGTATTGATAGCCTGGTAGCAGCCAGGATCTGTTCGCTTTATCTCTATCTCACCAAATACACTTTTTATAGCATCAAAGTCTCGTCTTATTGTTTTATAGTTTAGCCTCGGAGTATCATCTTTTTCATTTACCCACAGCTCGTCTTGTGCAGTGTTGATTATCTCGCCACGATTTAGCTTTTTAAGTAGCCATAGTATCCTGGTTTGTGCGTCCATTACTTTATCCTTTATATTCTCTAAAGTTTTTTATGAATTATACACAATATGTCCATACACTCTTTTATAATTCTCCCAACAAAACAAAATAATTCAACACAAGGGGGCCAAAATGGCAAAATGCTATTCACGTTCTTATTCAAAGTCTTCTTCATCGTCTTCAAGCAGGTCTTACTCATCTGCTCGTGCTCACCAAAAGGTGGGTCAAAGCTTTGGTGGCTACACCAAAGTCCAAACCACTAAGGGCACATTTCGCATGAAGCCAACTTCTAAATAGTTGGCCCATGCAGCCATGAAGCAAAATTCATGGCTCATTTGAAGTAGTCTATGTAAAAACAAAATAATTCAACACAAAGGGGTTAAAATGGCAAAATGCTATTCACGTTCTTATTCAAAGTCTTCTTCATCGTCTTCAA
>NZ_CALACG010000355.1 GCF_937890585.1 uncultured Campylobacter sp. | reverse complement strand
GCGCGCAGTCGTGGCAAAAGATGGCTTTGGCTGGCTTGATGAGGTTAAGCCTGATTTTTTGGGACTGCAAGAGATCAAGGTCAAAGAAGATGACGTGCCAAAAGAAATTTACAACCTTGGCTTTAAAGATATCAGTGTAAACTCAGGCGCAAGGGCTGGCTACTCTGGCGTGATGAGCCTTGCTAAATTTGACGTGCAAACGCAAAAAGCGGCTTTTTTTGACGACACGGAGGGGCGAGTTTTGGAGCATAGATTTGATGATATCGTGCTTTTTAACATCTACTTTCCAAACGGCCAAAAGGACGACGAGCGCTTGGCATTTAAGATGGACTTTTACGAGAAATTTCTAGCTTACTGCAAAGAGTTTATAAAAAGCGGCAAAGAGGTGATATTTTGTGGCGACGTAAATACCGCTCACCGCGAGATCGACCTGAAAAATCCAAAGGCAAATGCCAAAACTTCAGGCTTTTTGCCTATTGAGCGCGCGTGGATAGATGAGGTGCTAAAAAGTGGCTTTATAGATACCTTTAGAGCCGTAAATGGCGACGTTGCGGACGCTTACTCGTGGTGGAGCTACCGCTTTAACGCAAGGGCTAAAAATGTCGGCTGGAGGATTGATTATTTCTTCATCTCGCAAGGGCTAAAAGATAGGCTAAAAGACGCCTTTATCTTGCCAGAGATCACCGGCAGCGACCACTGCCCAGTTGGCATCGAGATAGAAATTTAGAGCACTCCCTCTTCTAGCAGGTGGGTGATCAAAATTTTAAAGCCTAGAAATATAAGTATCGCTCCACCTAAAAATAGTGCCTTTTTCTCTAAAATTTCACCCATAAATTTACCGATGTAAAAGGCGGCTAGGCTTAGCACAAAGCAGACTACACCGATGATGAGCGCACTCTTAAATACATTAACCGCTTCAAAGCTAAGCGTGACGCCAACAGCAAGTGCGTCTATGCTCGTGGCAAACGCACCTATAAAAATGGTCTTAATATCCATGCCCAAAGAGTCGCTATCCTCGCTGCTACAGGCCTCTTTTAGCATTTTAAAGCCAAGAAAACAGAGTATAAAAAATGCGATGAAGTGATCAACGGAGCTTATAAATTTAGCAAAGCTAATGCCTAGAAAATAGCCAAGAAGCGGCATGAGAAACTGAAAAAATCCAAGCATGAAGGCTATAAATAAAATTTTGCCAAGGGCAAGGCTTTTATACCTTGCGCCGTTTGCCATATTTAGCGCTGCGCTATCCATGCTAAGAGCGAAGCTAAGAAGTAAAAGCTGCATAAATTCCCCTCAAAAAAGGGAGAATTTTAGTGCAAAAATATTAAATTTATTTTAAGCGTTTAGATATTTTTTGTATGATTTTGCTTTAAATTTGTAAAAAGGAAAGAAAATGAAAAGATCACTTGTTATTCTTTGTGGCGCGCTTGCTTTAAATTTACAAGCCGCAAGCATGGACGATATGATAAATAAAGGTGTCAAAATCGCCACTCACGCATCAAGCGGCGACTATAAAAGTCTAGTTAGCGAGGCGCTAAATGCTGCTGTGAGCGAGCTTTCAAAAGAGGGCTTTATGAACAACGCCACAGCTAAAATCCCGCTTCCAAAAAGCCTTGAGATGGCGTCAAATTTAGCCAAAAAATTGGGCGGCGAGAAGTGGGCGCAGGACCTTAGCAAGTCGATAAACAACGCTGCAACCACGGCCGTGCCAAAGGCTGCAGAAATTTTTAACGAGAGCATAAAAAATATGAGCGAGGCTGACGTGAAAAAGCTCTTTAACGGCGGCAGCGACAGCGTTACGAAGTATCTGCAGGAAAGCTCCAGCCAAAAGCTAAAGGCGGCATTTACACCGATAATTGAGAAAATGATGAGCGATAATAGCTTTGCGACTGCCTATAATGGGCTAAATTCTTTCATCGGTAACTCAGCAAAAAACAACGAAACGATAAAATCAGTCAAAAGCCTAGCTAAAAATTTAGGCGCAAGCGAATATGTGCCAGATGATGGCGAGGATCTAAACGCTTATATCACGAGAAAGACGCTAGATGGGCTATTTAACGTGATGAGCGAGAAAGAAAAGGGGCTAAGAAGCGGCTTTAGCCTAGATAGCGGCAAAAAGGTGCTTGACTCGATCTTTAAATGAGAAATTTAAGCGCTCAAAATAGAGCGGACATCGCTCTTATCGTAGTTGCCATCGTCTGGGGCGCTACGTTTTTACCCATGGCAAACGCACTAAAAACAAATGGCGTCTTTGTCATGCTCTTTTGCCGGTTTTTTCTCTCGGCTATCTTTATGGGCTTTGTCGCGCTTAAATTTACTAAGAAATTTGATAAAAAGAGCGTCTTCTACGGCGTTATCCTTGGGGCGGTGCTCTTTTTATCATTTGCCACGCAAACTTACGCTCTAAAGATTACTTTTAGCTCGAGTGTCGCCTTTATCACGGGGCTTGAGTGTGTGATAGTCCCTTTTATGGCGGCGGTGTTTTTTAAAAATAAGATAAGTATTTTTGCTATTTATGGTGCACTCATCGCTATTTTTGGGCTTTGGCTCTTAAGTGGCGCCACGCTCGCACTTGGGGCTGGAGAGGCTTTGGCTTTGATCTGCGCCATATTTTACGCACTTTACACGACGCTAAATGGCCACTTTGTAAGAAAGAGCGAGCTTTATCTGCTTGTCTTTGTGGTCTTTCTCACAAATGCCCTACTCTCGCTTGTTTTTGCATTTTTTCAGGGCAGTATCGTGCCAAATTTTGATCGGGAATTTTTCATAGCGATATTTATCACGACGGTGATTGGCACCATATTTTGCTACTTTGTGCAAACGATCGCTCAAAGATATACGACCGCTAGCAAAGCGGCCTTGTTTTTCTGCCTAGAGCCAGTCTCTGCAGGGCTCATTGGCTACTTTTTTGCAGGCGAGATGCTTAGTATCTGGCAAATTTTTGGAGCCATGCTCATCATCTTTGGCGTCATTTTTAGCGAATTTGGCAAGCAAATTTGCTCTAAATTTAAGCTTTAAAAGACAAAAAGCTTCATTTGAGAGTCAATTTTCTCGTCTATGAACTCGCCGTCAAATCTCTCTTTTAACATCGCTAAAACCGCCTTTTCATCGTAGTTTTTAGCTCCGTTTATCTCAAGGTGCCAGCAGATATTTTCAGCTGCTTCTTGCACGCTTCGTCTAGCGATCCTAGTTTCGTTTAAAATTTCACTCTTATAAGCGATGCCTTGCTCATTTAGCCACGCTTCAAGCCTATCTACGATATTTTTTTGAGAGAGCACGCGGCCAAATTTCTCAAAAAATGGCTCAAGTAGGTCAGAGCTTCTAGGCTTGTCCCAGCCAAGATAGAGCTTTTGCTTGGCGCAGTTTTGAAATTTAGCAAAATCCTCGTCGCTTATAATGGCCGGGCTCATCGTGCAAATGGCGATATCAAAGTATTTTTTAGGTTTAAATTCTCTCCATGAGCAAACCTCGCTGCTTAAATTTGTCACGCCAAATCTCTTTGCGTCCTCGTTTAAAATTTCTATCATCTTTTCAGAGCTATCAATGCCTGTTATATGTTTAGCAGTTTTTGATAAAAATATGCTCCAAACGCCCGTGCCACAGCCTATATCTAAAATTTCTTTACCGTTAAAGTCTATCCCCCAAGCCAAAGCTTTGCTATAAATTTGCTGCTGGATAGCGCTGATCTTGCCGTCAAATCTTTGGTAGTTTGACGCCTTTTTATCCCATAAATTTTGCATTTTAGCTCCTCTTTTTGGTTATAATTTTAGCAAAAAAGGTAAAAAATGAGATATTTTATCTACCGAGTCCCCACCCCGCCACAAGCCATAGACATGCACGGACACATGAACAATGTCTATTATTTCACGCTTATGCAAGAGGCCGCATTTGCCCACTCTACCGCTGTTGGTGACACAGTCGAGGCGCAGTATAAAAGGGGTGAAATTTGGCTTATTAGAAAAAATGAAGCAAAATATATAAAGAGCGCAAAGCTGATGGATAAGATAGAAATTCACACCTACACGCAAGCCGATGGCAAGGCGACATCTTGCAGATATTTTGAGTTTAAAAAGGATGGCGAGCTAATAGCAACTGGCAAGACGGAGTTTGTCTATATCGATCTAAAGACAAATCGCCCAAAAGCGATCCCAGCTGAGATCATCGCGCTTTACTCGTGACCGCACTCGTCGCAAACGCCCTTTATCACGGCACTTTTGATATTTTTAGCGACGTTTAGGCGAGGCATATCGATGTTTGTCACCTTGTGGCAGACGTCGCAGATGAAGTAGGCTTTGGCTTCATTCGCCAGCTCGTAGTAGCTCTTGTGGTTGTTTTCGGTTTTTATGACGAGATTTTCTTTCTCAAAAATTTCCATACTTCTATAAAAGGTCGTCTTGTTTGCGTCAAGAATTTGCAAAATTTCATCATAGCTTAGCGGTGCTTTGGCGTTTTGCAAAATTTCAACAAGCTTTATGCGAAGCGTAGTGGCCTTGATATTGTGCTCTTCTAGGAAATTTCTCGCGTTCATCTTTGCCCTTTTTATTTTGCGTATATTAACGCTAAAAGATTTAAACTATATTTAAAAGAAAAGGCTAAATTTAGGCTTTTGAACTTTAAGTTGCAACCAAGTTGCATTTTGCTAAACTTCGCAATTATTTTTTAAAGGAGAGATAATGAGAAAAATTATCGTTTTTTTAGCTGTTTGTGCTTTGTCTCTTTTTGCAAAGCCGGTTGTGACTACTAGCATACTGCCAACGAAATTTTTCGTTGAGCAGATCGCTGGAGATACGCTAGATGTAAATACGATGGTTGGCAAGGGCGCTGATCCGCACACCTACGAGCCAAAGCCAAAGCAGATGAAGGAGCTTGAAAAGAGCGAACTTTACTTTGCTATCGGCATCGAATTTGAGGATGCGTGGCTGGATCGCTTCTCAAAGACATTTAAAAATTTACGCATCGTAAAGACGCAAGAAGGCATCGAAAAGATCGCTATGAGCGAGGGGCACGAAGGTCACGAGCACCACGAGCATAAGCACGATGGCGAACATAAACATGAACACCATGACCACGAAGCTGGCGAGCACCATCATCACCATGACGGCCTTGACCCACACATCTGGCTTGACCCTATCTTGGTAAAAACTCAAGCTGATAACATCGCTAAGGCACTAATCGAGAAATTCCCGCAAAATGCAAAGCTTTATGAGGAGAATTTGGCTAAATTTAAAGCTAGCCTTGACGAGCTTGACGCCTTTATCAAAAATGAGCTAAAAGATGTCAAAACTCGCGAATTTATCGTATATCACCCATCTTGGGGCTACTTTGCAAAGCGCTATGATCTAGAGCAGATAGCTATCGAGGTCGAGGGTAAAGAGCCAAAACCAGCTGAGCTAAAAGAGCTTATAGAAGAGGCCAAAGAGCACGGTGTAAAGGTCATTTTCGTAGCTCCGCAGTTTCCAACAAAGGCTGCAAATTTGATCGCAAAAGAGACTGGCTCAAAGGTCGTCATGATAGATCAGTTGCCTGAAAACTGGTTAGCCGAGATGAAAAAAACGGCTGAAATTTTTGCAAAAAGTCTATAGAAATGTTAGCACGCCTGATCGTCATTTGCCTACTAACCATAAATGCCTTCGGGTGTGCTCTATGCTCGCTTTATAGCCCAACTGCTCACGTTAGCGCGAAATTTGTCGCACACGAAAATAACATCACGCAAATAGCCTTTACTTGGACATTTTCGCAAAATTTCTCAGAGCTGATGAAGCAAAATTTTGATCTCAATCAAGATGAAAAGATAGACGAAAAAGAGCTAAGAAAGATCCGCTTAAATTTGCTAGACTACCTCGTGCCAAGGCACTATCTAACGGACATTGAGTATTATTACAAGGACGAAAACGCCACTAAAATAGAGCCAAATTTAAATAATTACAAGCTCTATTTTGATGAGGGCAGGCTTAAATTTGACGTGAGTTTTAAGACAAATTTAGTGATAGCTGACGGACTTGTCGTATCGGTTGATATGGAGGACAAAGAGAGCTATTTTAACTTCAAATTTACGCAAAATAACGCATTTTTGGTGGGTGAAAGCTTCTGGGCGATACCAAATTCAAACTCAAATTTGATATTTTTTACATTTTCAAGCAAAGAAGCGGCCAAAGCTCACAATGAAAAGCCAGCGCTTAAAGAGCTGCTAAAAGAGCCAGTAGCAGGCGCGAGCGATGAGAATTTAAGCCAGATAGATAAGATCGATGAGGCTAAATTTGACATCGTCTCAAAAACTAGCCTAAGCTTGCTTGATAGGCTAAAGCAAATTTTAAGAAGCGTGGATTACAAAAGTCCGCTTGCGCTGCTATTTTTAGCGTTTATCTCATTTGGCTATGGCTTCTTGCACGCTGCTGGCGCAGGTCATGGCAAGGTGCTAACAAGCTCATATTTTGCCGCAACTGGTGGCAGCTACAAAAGGGCGTTTTTATTTGCGTTAAAGATCGGCTTTTTGCATGTTGTGGGTGCATTTGTCTTTGTCTTTGCTAGCTTTTTGCTGCTTCGTGAAGTTAGCAGCGACCTCACAAAGGACACAGCTAGCATAACGACCGCGTTTTCTGGAGTTGTGATCTTTTTTGTGGCGATTTTTATGCTCGTTAAAAAGATCAAATTTTATCTCTCAAACAAAAATGAGACTAAATTTTATATTTTTAGATCAAATCTAAGCCAAAATTTGAGTAAAAATACAAAATTTAAAAGCGAATGCGGTTGTCAAATTTGCTCCACTAAAAAGCCAAAGAGCAAAGAGGAGTGGCTAGTAGCGGCTGCTGCGGCTCTTGTGCCCTGTCCTGGCACGATACTAGTCTTTGTGCTGGCAAATGAGATAGGTAGCTACTTTGCTGGCGTGATAAGTGGCCTGTTTATGGCGCTTGGCATGAGTGTGGTGATATTTGTAGCGGCAGTTTTTGGCTCAAAGATCAGCACGAACATTAAGCTAAAAAAGTTTAAAATCTACGCAGAATTTGCAGCCCTTGGCATCATGCTTTGGCTTGGACTTTTCATTTTTGTCACGACATTTACGCAAAAGAGCCTGTTTTGAAAGATATTATAAAAATTAGAAATTTAAACTTTAGCTACGATAAGCAAGTCGTTTTAGAGGGTATTAACTTAGACTATAGTAGTGACGAGTTTTTAGCGATAATTGGCCCAAATGGTGGGGGCAAAAGTACGCTTTTAAAGCTCATTTTGGGTCTGCTTAAGCCTCAAAGTGGCGAAATTTTACTCTTTGGCAAGGCACCAAGCGAAGTTAGCAAATTTATAGGCTATGTGCCGCAAAATTTCCTCTCAAATCAAAGCTTTCCGATGATGGTTTTAGAAGTTGTTTTAATGGGGCTAATCGATAAAAAAATCTTTGGTTTTTACTCAAAAAATGAAAAAGCTCTAGCGATAAGTGCCCTTGAAAAGGTCGGCATGAGCGAGTTTGCAAACGCTAGGATCGGCGAGCTAAGTGGCGGTCAAAGGCAGCGCGTCTATATCGCTAGAGCGCTTTGTGCAAATGCAAAAGTGCTTATCCTAGACGAGCCAACAGCCAGCATCGACACAAAAGGGCAGGCTGAAATTTATGAAATTTTAAAGGGCATAAACGAAAATGGCGTTGGTGTGGTTTTAGTTAGTCACGACCTAAATATCGTGCTAAATTACGCTACAAAGATCGCTTACGTGAGTAAAAATTTACACATTCATAAAACGCATGAAAACCTTGCTAAGAGGGAATTTATCGAGCATCTAGCTAGAACGCATAGCCATTTTTGTGATGTCGAGATCGCACTTGGCGAGTGTGGCTGCGAAAAAACAAAGAGCAATGTTTTTAAATTTTAAAGAGAGAAAATGAGTGAAATTTTAGAGTTAAATTTTATGCAAAATGCCTTTATTGCGAGCATTTTAGTAAGCATAATATGCGGCATGATAGGCTCGCTTGTCGTGATAAATAAGATGACCTTCATCGCTGGAGGCATCGCACACG
The DNA here is from genome assembly GCF_937890585.1 of uncultured Campylobacter sp. Taxonomy (GTDB): domain Bacteria; phylum Campylobacterota; class Campylobacteria; order Campylobacterales; family Campylobacteraceae; genus Campylobacter_A. The sequence goes on along the minus strand of NZ_CALACG010000355.1, from coordinate 5,394 downwards.
GCGCATATGGCGGCATAGGACTTGCCTTTTTCTTCTCACTCGAGCCACTTTTTGGTGCGAGCATATTTTCGCTATTTTTAGCGCTCATAATAGCCACGATCACGCTAAAAGATAAGACAAACATCGACTCTGTAATAGGTGCTATTTGGGCGATTGGCATGGCTATTGGTATTATTTTCATCGACCTAACGCCTGGCTATAACGCTGATCTTATGAGCTATCTTTTTGGCTCAATCCTTGCAGTTAGCGGTACAGATATTATCTTTATGAGCGTTTTAGACCTCTTGTTTTTGGCACTCATCGCGCTTTTTTACCGCCAGTTTGTGGCGATCAGCTTTGATGCGGAGTTTGCAAGGCTAAGGGGCGTAAATACCACTTTTTTTCACTATCTGCTAGTTTGCATGATGGCGCTTTGCGTGGTGGCTACGATCCGCGTGGTGGGGCTAATACTTGTCATCGCTCTACTTACCATACCGCCTTATATTGCGCAAATTTTTGCCAAAAGACTTGGGCTAATGATGCTTATCTCAACCATTTTTTCTATCATTTTTTGCTTTATCGGCCTTGTGATCAGCTTTTATTTCAACCTCACAGGCGGAGCTAGCATCATCTTAGTCGCCTCGCTTTGCTTTTTTGCATTTAGCTTTAAATTTAAAAGCTTGCGCTCGTAGCTCTTTTTAACCTAAAAAGCGTCCAAGCCAAAAAGCAAATCGCCGTAAAATAGACGCTAAAAAATAGCGCTAGCCACATAAATTTGATCTCAAGTCCTAGCCAAAAGACTACCACGTAAAAGAGCGAGCATTGAAGCACGAGCTGTCTAAAGCCATTTAGTAAAAAGATCGCCACTGGGCGTTTTATCGCTTGTAGCGTGCTGCCTGAGATGTTTATCGTGCCGTAAGCCATGTAGGCAAGTGAGTTGATGCCAAGGTAGAGCTTTGCCACTTCTAGCACGGCTGGCGTGCTATCAAAGAGCTTGATCGCACTCTCGCCAAAAAGCCTTATAAAGATGTAGGCAAAGGCGCAGTAGATGAGCAAAAAAAGAAGCGATAGTTTGTAGCACTGCATCGCTCTTTGAAAGCTCTTAGCGCCGTAGTTTCTTGAGATGATACTAAGCACTCCTGCTGCCATGCCGATGGTTGGAAGCACTAAAATTTGCTCGATCCTTAAGGCTATGCCATAACCTGCCACTGCATTGACGCCGTAAAAGCTTACAAATTTTAAAAGCACGAGCGAGCCAAGCGACATTGAGAGGTAGTTTAGACAAGCTGGCAAAGCTTGCTTTAGTATCTTTGCCCAGACGGCGAAATTTGGCACGAAGTAGCCTAAATTTCTGGGCTCTATCATCTTGCTTTTTCTAACTTTAAAAAAGAGATAGATCATACCTAAAAACTGCACGCTAGCTGTTGCTAGAGCAAGACCTTTTACGCCAAGAGCAAAGATAAAAGCAAAAAGATAGCAAAAAAATGCGTTGATAAAAAGGCCGCAAAATAGCCAGTTGCGGTAGCTTTTAGTATCGCCAAGTGCGACAAGTATGCCATTAAGCGATTTTATAAGCAAGAAAAATGGAGCTGCAAGAAAGATGACGCCAGCGTAGTCAAGTGCCTCTTTTATATAGTGGTGATCGGCGCCTAAAAGGATCAGTAAATTTGGCGCTAGTAAATAGCCACAAAGCCCCATAAAAAGGGCAAAAAGAAGCACAAAGATGATGCCATTTGAGGCGTAAAGTTTAGCCATTTTTGGTTTGTTTGCGCCTAGGCTGTTGCCAATTAGCGCGGTGAGTGCCGAGCCAAAGCCAAGCCCGATGCCAACGACACTTAGATAGAGCAAAAAGCTCATCGCCATGCCAGCGACGGCTATGGTAGAAATTTTAGCGGCGAAAAATGTGCCAGTGACGTTGTAAAGGGTGTTAAACATCATGCCCACACCAGCTGGCAGCGAGAGTGAGATGATTAGTTTATTTAGCGGGTCTTTTAGTAGGTCCAAGCTGCCTTCTTGTTAAATTTCATATGAGCTAAGTTCTATCAAATTTCCATCAAAGTCGTAAATATATAAACTCTTCATTACCCCAAGTGCTCCATTTCGCTCAACGACGCCAAGCTCGATCTCTACGCCTTTTGCAAGAAGCTCTGAGCGCACGTCTTCTATGTTATCTTCAACTATTAAACATATATCAGCACTGCCCTTTGTTGGATGCTTTGCCGCAGGTAAAAACTCGCCCTCAAACCTATGTAAATTTATCTTTTGCGAGCCAAAATTTAGGCTAATGTGACCGTCTTTCTGGGCTAGTCGCATGCCTAAAATGTCGCAGTAAAATTTAAGCGCCTCTTTAACGTCGCTTACTACGATCACGATGTGATCTAAATTTTTTATCTGCATTTTGGCTCACACTTTTTATTTTTGCTCTCTTAAAGCCCTTTTTCTGGCGTAGATATTTAGGCATTCAACCGCTAGTGAGAAGCCCATCGCAAAGTAGATGTAGCCTTTTGGCACATGCACACCAAAGCCATCAAGCACGAGCGCAAAGCCAACAAGCACCAAAAATGCTAGTGCGAGCATTTTTATCGTTGGGTTGTTATCGACAAATTCAGAGATCGCCTTTGAGGCAAACATCATGACACCAACTGCGATGATGACAGCAAGTATCATGATATCGATGTGCTGAGCCATACCAACTGCGGTGATAACGCTATCAAGCGAAAAGACTATGTCTAAAATGCCTATTTCTAGGATAGTTGCAAAAAATCCTGGATGAGATTTGCTCTCGTGAGCCTCTTCATGCTTGCCAGTGACGTTTGCGTGGATCTCCATTGATGATTTTACTATCAAAAATAGACCGCCTATTATGAGCACCAGATCGCGCCCAGTGATGCTAAGCTCGCCTATGCTAAAGAGCGGCTTTGTAAGCTTCATGATCCAAAATAGCGAAAGTAGCAGGATGATCCTAGTGATCATCGCAAAGCCAAGCCCTAAAATGCGGCCTTTGCCCCTTTGCTCTGGTGGCAGCTTGCCCACTAAAATAGCAATAAATATGATGTTATCTATGCCTAAAACTATCTCCAAGCCAGTTAGCGTAAGTAGCGATATCCATGCCTCTGGCGAACTCAACCATTCAAACATTTACTTCCTTTGTTAAAATTTTTATTATGCTTTGGGGCAAAATTTCATGCTCTATGGCGTGAATTTTGGCTTCCCACTCATCTAAACTCATGCTATCCTCACGCTCAAACGCCCTTTGCGCGATCAGTTTGCCCCCGTCAAGCTCCTCGCTCACATAGTGCACGCTCACGCCGCCTATCATCATATCGCTCTCAAAGCTCTCCTTTATCGCATGTGCGCCCTTAAAAAGCGGTAAGATAGAAGGATGTAAATTTATAGCTTTTACTTGCGTCGTAAAAACTGGCGTTAGTATCCTCATGAAGCCTGCAAGCACCGTTATATCAGCCCCACTTTTTAAAATTTGCTCCACCAAAACAGCGTCAAATTCCTCACGATTTTTAAATTTAGCACTCTCTATTATCGTCGTTTCAAGCCCAAATTTCTTAGCACGCTCTATACCAAATGCACCAGGCTTGTTACAGATACAAAGACAAACTTCGATCTTTACGCCGTTAAAAATTTGATTATGAACTTTTTTAAGTATCGCTTCTAAATTTGAGCCACTGCCGCTAAAAAGCACGGCTATCTTTTTTGTAAGCATTTTACTCCTTTGATGATGTCTGTTGGCTCGAGCGCGTAGCTGTTTTTGCCAAAATTTCTAAGGCTAAGCGCATGAGCTAAAGTGGCTGAGATGGCAGCATTTAGTGGCTCATAGCCTTGAGCCAAAAGTGCTAGCACAAGACCGCTTAGCACGTCGCCGCTACCGCCTTTTGCAAGCGTGTTTTTGCCATAAGGCATGACGTAAATTTGCCCCTCTTTGGCGATTATAGTGTTTGCCCCTTTTAGCACAAGAACAGCCTTAAATTTCTCACTCCAAGCTCTAGCATAGGCGTGTCTGTTCTCTTGCAAAGTTTGCACATCTATATCGGCTATTTTGCAAATTTTTAAAAGCGAGCAAAACTCCTTTGGATGAGGTGTCAAGACGCAGTTCTCATCTAGCAGGTCAAGCACTTTTTGGCTGTAAAAGATATCAGCGTCAAGAACAAGCTTTTTGCCCTTTAAATTTTGCACCTCAAGCTCTTCTATGTCTTTTTTGCCAAGCCCCATGCCAAGGGCTCCAGCGTTCATTTTCTCACTTATCTTGCTAGCTTGCATGATATGTGTTGGTAAATTTAAACCTTGCTCGCCTATCACGCTAACTAGCCCAGCCCCAAAGGCAAATGCCGCCTTTGCGCAAAGCTTGCTAGCTCCCACATGCTCGCCAGATATGATAAATGCATGGCCAAAGTCGCCCTTATTTACGCACTGATTTTTTCTATTTGGAAGCATGAGATCACTTTTTTCAAGCAGGTGATAGTCACTCTCGCACTCGTAGTTTTGCGAGCTTATGCCAAGAGTGGCGACCTTTATCTTGCCAACGTAGTCTTTTGCTGCGTCGCTATAAAGCCCAAGTTTTTTAGCTCCCATTGTGATAGTGGCGTCTGCTTTTACGCAAGCGCCAAGCACCTTGCCATCGCTACTTAGCCCACTTGGCACGTCGCAAGCGATGATATAAGCGGGGCTAGCGTTTATTTTTGAGATGAGACCGACTAAATTTTGATCCAAAGCTCTATTTAGCCCTGAGCCAAAAAGCCCGTCTATGAGGCATTTTGCTCTATTTAAGCTATTTTCTACATCTTTGCTCTCACGCACACCAGCAAATTTAGCTCGCTCGAGCTGTTTGGCGGCAAGTGGCTTTAAATTTTTACTAGCTAGGATAAATTCACACTCATACTCGCCCTCTAGCATCCTTAAAGCGCAAAGCACGTCAGCGCCGTTGTTTCCGCTACCGCAAATGCCAAGCACTCTCTCGCCTTTTTTAAATTTCTTACGGATAAAATTTGCTATGGCTATGGCTGCGTTTTCCATTAAAATCTCTTCGCTAAGGCCAAATTTCTCGCTCGCTAGCTCGTCCAAAACTCTCGTGTCTAAATATAAATTTTTCATTCTATGCCCTAAAACTAAGCGCCTCTAAGATGTGCGGCTTTAAAATTTGCTCGCTCTCATCAAGATCGGCGATGCTTCTAGCCACTCTAAGCGTCCTTTTTATGCCCCTTTGAGAGAGATTGTACTTTGTGGCGGCCTTTTTTAAAATTTCACTTGCCTCAGCGTCTAGCATGCAAAATTTAGCCACCTGCGCGTCATTTAGCTTGCCATTTAGCTCCATTTGATCACGCTTTTTTTGAAATATAAAGGCTTTTAAAACCATCTCGCTCATCTGCTGCTGTCTCTTATACACATCTGACGCTGCCGACGAAT